>JBQGDS010000199.1:0-9339 GCA_052039185.1 Flavobacterium sp. | reverse complement strand
TCATATTATCAGGATGGTCAGCCTTTGTTTAGTATACCAACTGGTGGTATCGAGATGGTTAAAATAAATTAGTAACTGTCCTTCGGGGCAGTTATAATAAGTTATGAGAAATAGGGATAGTATAACGATAATTTTGCTGTTGCTGGTATTTAGGGTTTCAGCACAAACGCCAGTAAAGTCATTAACCGATGACTATGATAATACTCCAAATGCCTATTATAAGGATTTGAATAATGATTTCCACTATTATGAAGGAACATGGGTCTATGCATCGGGTAATATTCGCCTAACTCTAGTACTACAAAAAAAAGAAATGCAATATTTCTCAGATTTGAAACCAGCAAAATATAAAGACGTATTGATTGGAGGATATAGTTATAAGGTTAACGATATTGTATTAGTAAATACTTTAGACCAGCTAACATCTCCTCCTGCTAATATATACGATTATAATTTATATAGTTCAGGCATAATTAAAAATTTCGTTCCTCCAAAATGTAGTGATTGTAGCGTAAATGAAAAACGCATTAAAATGCAGTTTAAAGACCCTACAAGAGAAATTACGGGTTTAGGAGCTAAGCTTATTTTGAGGAGGATCACACAGAATGGTGTTCCGAAGATAAAAGCAAACTTAATCAGAGATGGCTTCGTAATGACTGAAAGTGGGCAGGAACCGCAATATCATGAATTTACAGTGCCATTTGGAGAATATATTTTAACCAAGGTAAATTAAAGTCGCATATTGATAAAAATAAAAGCCACTATTTAGCGGCTTTTGTTTTTTATGTTATTTGCCTTTATTGGCTTCGGCAATATATTTTTCAAGAGCCATGGTCATGCTTGGTGTTTCGGGCGTTGGCGCCATAATGTCCACGCGCAGGCCATGTTCAAGAGCTTCTTTCTGTGTAGTGCTTCCAAATACCGCTATGCGGGTATTGTTCTGCTCAAAATCAGGAAAGTTTTTAAATAATGATTTTATACCTGTAGGGCTAAAGAAAGCCAGTACATCATAATATACATCTTTCAGGTCGCTCAGGTCGCTCATTACGGTTTTATAAAACGTACCGGGAGTCCAGTCTACTTTAAGTCCGTTAAGCGTTTGCGGTATATCAAAATTCAGCTGGTCTGATGCGGGCAGCAGGAATTTCTCGTCCTTATATTTTTTAATCAGCGGAGACAGGTCGGCAAAATCCTTCTGTCCCACATATATTTTCCTTTTACGGTACACTACATATTTTTGCAGGTAAAAGGCAATAGCTTCGCTCTGGCAAAAGTATTTAAGTGTTTCCGGTACTTTGTATCGCATTTCTTCTGCTACGCGGAAAAAGTGGTCAACAGAGTTTTTGCTTGTAAGGATAATTGCAGTGTAGTTGTTCAGGTCTATTTTTTGTGCCCTAACGTCTTTGGCAGATACACCCTCCACGTGAATAAATGGCCTGAAGTCTACTTTTACTTTCAGCTTTTGCTGAATATCGAAGTAAGGTGAGTTTTCGACTTTAGGTTCTGGCTGTGACACCAAAATAGTTTTCACTTTCATATGTGACATGTTGTTAAACTAACGTTTTGTAAACCAATGATACATGAAATAATAGGGTGCTATTTCAAGTGCGCAAAGATACAAAATAAAATAAAACAATTTACCCAGTATTAAATTTTGATAAAGCCTTAACGAAACGAGGTACGAAACTATGCTTGCAGCTATTATAAGCCCAATTATTATGTATATCACAATGCCATGGGGCTCATTGTTATAAAACAGTATGATATTTACAGGTAGTAGAAGGAGTCCTATATATGTGCGGTAATTTACCTTATGTAGGTTAAACTGTTCATTAAACTCTTCAATATTAAATGTTGTGGCAATAATCTTTTCAATGAGGTATTTGGAAAGAATAAAAACAGCCACCAGTGTAAATATCTGTATGAACGATATCCAGCTGGTTTTTTCTACTGCCCCGAAATAGCTCAGGAAAAACTGTATAAGAAATGTGAAAGATATAAGTTGCAGTGTAAAAAGCGAAATAGTAAAAGAGCTCAGCATGTTGCCGCTATCCTTGTATATCTTGATGTATTTGTCAGAAACGCCCAGTTTTATAAACTCGGCAAAGCGCGACTCAAACACGGTGCGGTTTATGGCAATAAGCACAAAACACAACACAAAAAGTATTGTGGCCCAGTCTTTGCCACCGATTATACGCTCATGTAATACAAGGTCTGTCATGCCGCAAAATTACTCAATTTTTGTAAAGCGGTATTTTATTACAATTAAATTATGATTACCACGTTAGAAAAGCATTATTTTTGCACCAAAATTTACATCCGCACATGAATCAGGGCCTGGTTGTAATACCTACTTACAACGAAATTGAAAATATCGAAGCTATAATACGTGCGGTAATGTCACTTGATACTGCTTTTGACCTGCTGATTGTAGACGATAATTCGCCCGATGGCACGGCCAAAAAAGTTGTTGCACTTCAGGGAGAATTTCCTGAGAGGCTTTTTTTAGAAGTAAGGGCAGGTAAGGCCGGGCTGGGTACAGCTTACGTTCATGGTTTTAAATGGGCTATAAAAAGAGGGTACGAATACATTTTTGAAATGGATGCCGACTTTTCGCATAACCCGGCTGATCTTGAACGACTGCATGAGGCCTGTGTAAAAGGTGCTGATGTTGCTATAGGCTCACGTTACAGCAAGGGTGTAAATGTAGTGAACTGGCCGCTGAGCCGTGTTTTATTGTCTTACTTTGCATCGGTATATGTAAAGTTTATTACAGGCATGAAAATACACGATGCTACTGCCGGATTTAAATGCTATAAACGTAAAGTGCTGGAAAGCGTTAACCTGGACAGGATAAAATTTGTAGGCTACGCATTCCAGATTGAAATGAAATATCGTGCGTTTGTAAACGGATTTAATATTGTGGAAGTGCCCATAATATTTACCGACCGCACCAAAGGCGAATCTAAAATGAGCAACGCCATAATTAAAGAAGCCATTTTTGGGGTAATAGCCCTGAGGATGAAAAAAATGCTTAACCGACTGTAAGGAAGAATAAATGAACAGGATTTTAATAAAGAATGCCAAAATTGTAAACGAGGGTACAATTACTGAAGGAGATGTTTACATTGAAGGTAAATTTATAAAAGAAATTGCTGAGAGTATCAGCGCAAAATCGCCCGATGTAAAAATCATTGATGCCGAAGGCAGTTTTCTAATCCCCGGAGCTATTGATAACCAGGTGCATTTTCGTGAGCCGGGCCTTACCCATAAAGGAGATATTGAAAGCGAATCGCGTGCTGCTGTTGCCGGAGGCGTAACATCGTTTATCGATCAGCCCAATACCGTGCCTAATGCAGTTACCCAGGAACTTCTGGAGCAGAAATATGAAAGGGCTGCAGAGGTAGCCTATGCCAACTATTCGTTCATGATGGGCGGTACGAATGACAATATTGAGGAAATACTGAAAACTAATCCAAAAAATGTTGCCGGTATAAAGTTATTCCTTGGCTCATCAACAGGCAATATGCTGGTTGACAATGAGCAGGTGCTGGAAAAAATATTCAGCAGTACTGATATGCTTATCGCCGTACATTGTGAGGATGAAGCAACTATAAAGCAAAATCTTGAAAAATATAAAGCAGAGTACGGTGATGATATACCTGTAAAGTTTCATCCTGAGATAAGAAGTGCCGAAGCATGCTATATATCATCTTCAAAAGCGGTGGAACTGGCGAAGAAAACAGGAGCAAGGCTGCATATTTTCCATGTTTCAACAGCGAAGGAAACGGAACTGTTTACCAATAAAATTCCACTTGAGGAAAAGAAAATAACGGCTGAGGTATGTATACATCACTTGTGGTTTACCGATGCTGACTACGATAAAAAAGGTGCGCTTATAAAATGGAACCCAGCTGTAAAAACAGCAGATGACAGGGACGCTTTATGGAAAGCACTTTTGGATGACCGTATTGATGTTATTGCGACTGACCACGCGCCTCATACCCTTGAGGAGAAGAAAAATCCTTATACTTCATCCCCATCGGGCGGGCCGTTAGTACAACATTCGGTAGTGGCCATGTTTGAGGCATACCATCAAAAGAAAATCTCGGTAGAGAAGATCGTGGAGAAAATGGCGCACAATCCGGCAAAACTTTTCAAAATAGAAAAGCGTGGCTTTATCCGTGAAGGCTATTATGCCGATTTAGCTATTGTTAATCCCGGTTTGCCATGGAATGTTAAAAAGGAAAACATTCTTTATAAATGCGGATGGTCTCCTTTTGAAGGAGTTAACTTTAAATCAAGAATTACCCATACTTTTGTAAATGGTACTTTGGTATATAACAACTTTAAAGTTAAAGACCTGCGTTGCGGGGAACGTTTGCTTTTTGAAAGGTAATAGTATGAAGAAACTACTTGTTTTATGTGTTGCCATCAGTCTGTTTTCATGCAGGCAGGGTGATCCTGTTGAAAAACCTGAAAAGCTTATCAGCCAGGAAGAAATGACAAATATCTTGTATGATATGTCGCTGCTTCAGGCTATGCGGTCTCAGTCACAAAAAGATTTTAAAGAAAGCGGTATCGAACCTAAAGCCTATATTTTTGAAAAGTATAAGATAGACAGTATCACACTTGCACAAAACCACAGGTATTATGCATCAAAGCTTGATGTATACGAAAAAATACAGAAAGAAGTAAAGCAAAAGCTTGAAGCTGAAAAAGCGAAGGTAAGCCCTCCACCGGCGGAACAAAAAGAACAAACTCTACCTGCCGGTACTAAGCAGTAAATTTTTCAGCAAGGTCATTTAGGTAAGGCTTCATATCAGTAAACGCGAAATCAGGTATTGATTTCGCTTTTTTATTATCAAATAACTCCTCCTTGTGCGATGCTCTTGCTATAGCTTTGGTAAAACTTCGTTTTTTTATCTTTAACTTGCTCAGCAGCCAGTCAGCACGCCATGCAAAAGATGTCATTAGCTTTGTAGCTTCAATAGGTGGCTTTCTTTTGTGCATACCATCAGCAATTGCATAGAACAGGTCTTTGTATTTCATGTTTTCTGATACAAGTGTATAACGTTCGCCCGAAATATCATTCCGCATCAGGGTAACCATAGCAGTAATAACGTCATCAACAGCTACAATGCCACAACTGCCATCAGTATAAAAATAAAGCCCTTTATGTATTGATGTGAACATTTCGCCACTGCCCTGCTGCCAAAACCCATAACCGAAAATAAGCCCGGGATTAACAATAACAACATTAAGTCCTTCCTGCCATGCCCGCCATACTTCCATTTCGGCCCCGTGTTTGCTAAGAGCATAATCGTGATGACTTATTTCCGGGTTCCAGTCGGTTTCTTCCGTAATGGCTTCGCCTTCCCTTGGGTCGCCCAATGCTGCTACCGAACTTACATGGCAAAACTTTTTTATACCGAAAGCCAGGGCACAATTTACCATATTGGCCGTACCTTCAATATTTGTTTTGCGTAGCGTGTTTTCATCATCGGGGTTGAATGATATATGCGCAGCACAGTGGTATACATAGTCAACTTCTGAAAAAGCATCTTCAAGCGAAGGTACGTCGGTTATATCGCCCTGAACCCATTCTATACTATTGAAATTTGCTTCCCGGCCGTAGTGGGCAAAAAGATTCCGGGTTTTATCTATGTTTTTGGCTGTGCGGTAAAGCGCGCGTAATTTTTCGCCATCGGCAGCCAGCCTTAGTAAAAGATGCGCACCAACAAGCCCTGTACCTCCTGTAACTAATATCATAGTAACAAATTTAGTGTGATTTTTTCATATTAATTGACTCCTGTAAGGTGCATTTTTTAGGTTAAGTCGTATTTTTGCGTGACTTTAAATTTATGTGATGAAAAATTTTGTAGAAGAACTGCAATGGAGAGGCATGGTGCATGATATTATGCCGGGAACTGAAGAGCAACTGAATAAAGAAATGACCACTGCCTATATAGGCTTTGATCCCACTTCTGATTCGTTGCACATTGGTAGCCTTGTGCCTATCATTATTTTGGTTCACCTGCAAAAATGCGGCCATAAGCCTATTGCATTGGTAGGAGGCGCTACGGGTATGATTGGTGACCCGTCTGGAAAATCTGATGAGAGGAATCTGCTTGATGAAGCCGCATTGGAGAGAAATGTAGCGGGTATTAAACGTGTGCTTTCGCGTTTCCTTGATTTTGATTCAAAAGAAGCTAATGCCCCTGTACTGGTTAATAACTATGACTGGATGAAAGATTTTTCTTTTATCAATTTTGCGCGCGATGTTGGTAAGCGTATTACAGTTAATTACATGATGGCAAAGGATTCGGTTAAAAAACGCTTTACCGGTGAAGCGGGATCAGGTATGTCATTTACTGAGTTTACCTACCAGCTGATACAGGGTTATGATTTTTACTACTTATATAAAAATTACAATTGTATACTTCAGTTGGGCGGTAGCGACCAGTGGGGTAACATTACTACAGGTACTGAGCTTGTGCGCCGTATGAGTGAAGGTGAAGGCGATAAAGCCTTTGCTATGACCTGTCCGCTTATTACGAAAGCCGACGGTTCAAAATTTGGTAAATCAGAAGGAGGAAACATATGGCTTGATGCTGATAAAACATCGGTATACAAATTTTACCAGTTTTGGTTGAATACAACCGATGTTGATGCCGAGAAGTATATTAAGATATTTACATTCCTTCCTAAGGAAGAAATTGATGGTATAATAGCTGAACACCAGCAGGCGCCACATTTAAGGTTGCTTCAGAAAAAGCTTGCGGAAGAAGTTACTGTATTTGTACACTCCAGGGAAGAATTTGAAGTGGCGGTTAAAAAATCAGAGTTTGCTTTCTCTAACTTTAATAAAGCCGACCTGCAAAATCTGGATGATGAATTTTTTACCGATATTTTTGGTGATGATTTCAAAGGTGAAATTAACCGTGCCGACCTTGAAAACGGACTTGATATTGTACTGGCACTGGCCGATACTACGGGAATATTCCCATCGCGCGGTGAGGCTAGAAAAGCGGTGGCAGGAAATGCAGTTGCTATTAACAAAGAAAAAGTTCCGGTAGAGTATGTGCTTTCAGATAAAGATGTTATACTGGGTAAGTACATTTTAGTACAGTTCGGGAAAAAGAAATACTTTGTGATTACAGTTAAATAATAAAAGAGGCGAAAGCCTCTTTTTATTTTATATGCTGCTTATAGCACCATAAGATTACATCCCCGTATATCCGAATTATCAAAACGCCCCAGTACTTCAAAAGAATGATTGGGGTATTTTTTGCCCAGATCCTGAGTAGCGATAAATGAGCAGGAGTTGTAATTGGCGAGGTCAATCACATTGATACCACCGTTTTTTTCGGTTCCTACATAAGTAAGGGCATCTTCGGTATCGCGTATCAATATATCCATCCAGGGCGGGCACTCAAAAATGCCATCACCTAATGAATAGGCCTGAGAAAGCAGTTCGGTCATTCCGTATTCTGAGTGGATTTTATTCACGCCAAATCCTTTGCACAATACCTCATGCAGTTCTTCGCGTATCATTTCACGGCGACGGCCTTTCATACCGCCGGTCTCCATGATTATAGTGTTCTTTAAGTTGAAGTTTTGCTTTTCCACCAGGTCCTGCAGGGCATAGGTAACACCTATCAGCAGTACATTTTGTCCCGCTACATCAAGCGCAGTAAGTTTGGCAATAAGCTCATCATAATTGTGCAGGTAAAAGCCACTGTCAGGATTGTTTGAGCCTGATATAAGGTCTTCGACCATATATATCAATGATGATCCTTCACGCTCCAGGTAGGAGGGCAGGAGCGCAAGCACGGCATAATCTTCAATATTCCCGTAAAATTGTGAAAAAGCAAGGCGGAAGCTCTGCTCATACCAGCTCAAATCGGTAACCAGGTGACGGCTTGTGGCCATGCCGGTTGTGCCACTGCTTGTAAAAGTTATGGCAGGAGCATCAGAAGTGCTTACTACATTATGCGATTTAAAGAACTGTATGGGCAGAAAAGGTATTTGCTGAAGAGTTTTTACGTCCTGCTTTTCAACGTTCAGGAAATGGCAGAAATCACGGTAAACAGTATTATTGTCATATTGGTGACGAAATACTTTAAGGGTTATTTTTTCAAACTCTTTTTTAGATGCTATTGTAAATATGTCTTCTGCGGTAACCAATGCAATACTTTTAGGCAAAAATACAAATAAAAAGCACCGCTTTGTGGCGGTGCTCTTATATACTTATTGAAGTTGAGAATTACTTAACTACAAGTTTTTTAGTAGCAGTTTTACCTTCTTCAGTGATTTTTACGATGTATACGCCAGATGTAAGTGCAGATACATTTACAGTACCGTTGCTTACTTTAGTGTTTACTACCTGCTTGCCAAGAACGTCGAATATTGCAACAGTCTTGTCAGCATCGCTGTTTGAAGTAATATTAAGTACGTTTCCTGTAAGTGGGTTAGGGAACATTTTAAGACCAGCAATGTTGTTATCATTAATACTTCCTGTGGCATTAACGCTTCCTGTAAATACAACATCATCAATACTAAATGTTCCTCCGGTTCCAGATTCAGCATTCCACCCATAAAATCTAACAGTTAATGGTCCGTTGATATCTGTAATTGAAGTAATATTAATTTTACTTCCATTTTGACCAGTAGAAATGTCATTAACAAAGAAGAAAGTATTGTTGGCTTGAGTAGATAATTCAGTATTGGCAGGATCTATTGTAATTGTTCCTAAGTTAGTTGCAAAGTTATCAGCACTAGTTCTTACCGAATAAGTTCTCACTCCTGTGCCTGACCTTTGTGATCTAAAAGATATTTGTGATAAAGAGACTTTATAGCCTGAAGAAGGTGTAAGTACTACTTGGAAATATTTAGTTAGATCAATTGATCCTGTAAGATTAGCATAACTGGTTTCACCATTAGCAGCTCCAGTTGGCATGGTGTTAAAAGAAAAACGACCGCTGCCAGAAGAATTGTATGCTCCAGTTACTTCAGGATTAACAGCTGTAAAACTGCCAAAACTTATATTGGTTCCTGTAGGAACTGGTGTAGGGTCAGTTGCGCCTGATGTATTGGTAACCGATGCGAAATCATAAGTAGCGGTAAAAGCCTGTCCGTAAGACAAACCAGCTACTAATAACATAGATAAAGCGTAAAATTTTTTCATGTGATTGTTTTTTTATTTTAAGGCAAAATTATAAAATTTTTATAACAAAAACCTTATCCAATGTTTATAAATCGTTAAGAATTACCTGCTATAAAATAAAATACCCCTGCATTTGCAGGGGTACAGGGTATTTTTATGTGTGTAAAAAT
>JBQGDS010000198.1:0-4055 GCA_052039185.1 Flavobacterium sp. | reverse complement strand
AAATCATTGAACTTCCAATAAAAGAAGGGCAACAGGTTAAAAAAGGAGACCTGTTAGTGCGTGTAAATCCTGACTTGTACCAGTCTGGCGTGAGCAGAAGCGCAGCTTCTTATTCTACAGCTAAGGCAGGTTTAAGCCAGGCAGATGCGCAGTTAAAAGAGGCTAAGGCAAACTATAACCGTAACAAGACACTTTTTGATAAAGGCGTAATATCAAAATCAGAGTGGGATAAAATCACTTCAGCTTATGAAGTGGCGCAGGCAGCCAAGCAGTCGGCATATTACAGTATGCAGAGCGCCGGTGCAACGGTAACTGAAGCCAAAGACAACCTGAACAGGACTACAATTTATTCTCCGGTTGACGGGACAATATCAAAGCTTGATGCCGAACTGGGAGAACGTGTAGTAGGGACACAGCAAATGGCAGGTACCGAGATATTACGTGTAGCTAACCTTAACAACATGGAAGTAGAGGTTGATGTAAATGAAAATGATATTGTAAAGATTGAGATTGGTGATGAAGCCGATATTGAGGTTGATGCGTACCTGAGAAAAAAATTTAAAGGTGTTGTAACCAGTATTTCCAATTCGGCAAGTGCCGAGCTAACTGCTGACCAGGTAACTAATTTCAAAGTTAAGGTGCGTATACTTAAAGAATCATATGAAGAAATGCTTAAGGGCAAGCCGGCTAATTTTTCGCCGTTCAGGCCGGGTATGACCGCTACTGTAGATATCATTACCGAAAGAAAGACCAATATACTGGCAGTACCTATTAGTTCGGTTGTAGTAAAGGCAGATACTACCGCTACTAAAAAGGATGTTTTACAGCAACTTGAGGAGAAGGAGCAGGAAAAAAATGGTAATGTTGTAAAAAAACACGAGTGCGTTTTTGTTAAGATAGGCAATAAAGCGGTATTAAGGCCAATAACTACAGGTATACAGGACGATACCAATATTGAGATTATAAAAGGGCTTAAAAAAGGCGAAGAAGTTATTACAGGGCCTTATACAGTTGTTACTAAAGAGCTAAATCCCGATGATAAGGTAAAAACAAAAGCAAAGTCAAAAGACACGAAATAATACATGGCATACATACTTAATTTAGAAACGGCAACTAAAAACTGCTCGGTTTCGTTGTCTGATGATGGAGTGCTAATATCCGGTAAGGAATTTGCCGGTGAGGGATACCTGCATGCAGAGAAACTCCATGTATTTATTGAGGAGGTGCTTAGTCAGGGAGGTATTGGTTTTAAAGACCTTACTGCTGTTGCTGTGAGCAAAGGCCCCGGTTCATATACAGGATTACGTATAGGGGTTTCGGCGGCTAAAGGATTGTGTTATGCATTAAATATTCCGCTTATTGCAATTGATACCCTGGAGATACTTGCCAGAAAAGTAACTATTACAGAAGGTGTCATAGTGCCGTTGATTGATGCAAGGAGAATGGAAGCCTATTGCGCGGTTTATGATAAAAATTACAATGTTTTACAGCCTGTATCGGCTGAAATAATTAGTGAAGATTCATTTTCGCAACTATCAGGAATTGTACATCTGTTGGGCGACGGCGCTGCTAAATGCAAATCTGTTTTAAATCACGAAAGGTTTATTTACCATGATGATGTGTTGTATCCGTCGGCTATAGAAATGGCAGGTATTGCCTATTCCAAATACAAAATAAGCGACACTGTAGATGTCGCTTATTTTGAACCTTATTATTTAAAAGACTTCGTAGCCGGTAAATAATTATTCTCCACCTTCTTTTTTAACGTGTACTTCCCTTTGCGGATAAGGTATGTCAATACCTGACCTTTCAAAATTTACCTTTATATTTTCGTAAAAATCAGATACCATAGCAGCATAATTTGGCCTTTCGGCCCAAATATATACGGCAATATCTACGGAGTTCTCAGCAAGTGCCCTTACTTCTATATTCGGCGCAGGACTCTTTAAAATCTTACTGTCAGATAAAATTACATCCTGTATAATTCCCTTCACCTTTCTAAGATCGCTTTTATAATCAACATTCAGCACTATTTCAGCACGGCGAAGCGGTTCTTGGGAAAAGTTCTTAATAACACCGTTTGATAATGCGCCATTAGGCATATATATAACCTGGTTGTTAGATGTTATTACACGGGTACTGAAAATCTGTATGCTGTTTACGGTTCCTGCCTGCCCTTGTGCCTCAATATAGTCACCCACACGAAACGGTTTAAAAAGAATGATAAGTAAGCCTCCTGCAAAGTTAGATAATGACCCCTGAAGCGAAAGGCCTATTGCAAGTCCCGCAGCGCCTATAGCTGCTACAAATGATGTTGTTTTTACACCCAGTTTTTCAATAACGCTTATAAAGAGCAGTATCCTGAAAATCCAGGTTACAAGATCCATTACAAATTTCAGCAATGTAGGGTCCATATCCTCACGGCGCATCATGATCCTTTTTATAAACCTCCTGAAAAGCTTTATAATAAGAAGCCCTACAACCAGTGTTATGGTTGCCCATATAATATTAGGGATGTACATCCACAGTATGTTGGAATATTTTTCTATAAATGCATCAAAATCAGTCATAATAATTATTGTATTTCTAAGTCTTTTAAAGCGGTATTTACATTGTCAACAGGCAAATTACAAGCCTTATTACGGCAAACATAAAACATTAAATCATTTTTAACAAAGCGGTTTTGCAGGAACGGTATGGCTGATTCAGCACTGCTTCCCGCGACAATTACATGAGGCAGATACAAACTGTTTATGGTTTTAACTTCATTCTCAGCCGTGCTGCCGCATATGGCCAGCTCACGGTTTTGCCCGGATAGGTTAAGCCACAGGTTAAGCCAGTTTGAGAATGCCGATGGGTAGTCCATTACAGGTATCATATGCGCCAGCATATTTAGTGCTGTATCTTCGTAATGTTGGTTATTGAATAGTATGCCAAGCTTGTAAAGTACATTAGCCAGTATAGAGTTTGATGCCGGTATTACATTGTCTTCGGTTTCGTAATGGGAGGCAATAAGCTGCTCTCCTTTTACAGAAGTATAACTAAAGAACGGATGCGATGCATTATAAAAATTATCAAAGCAGTAATCAGCAAGCTGTTTTGCATAGTACAGCCATTTGTCATTTAAAGTTGCTTCGTATAGTGTAATGAAAGCATCAGCTACGGTAACATAATCTTCTAAAAAGCCGTCAATCTTTGCTGTGCCGTTTTTATAGGTACGCCAAAGATGGCCTTCGCTGTCCCAAAGTTTTTCAACAATAAATTGGGCATTTTTTTCGGCAGCAGTTTTATATATGTCTTCTCCTAATGCCTTATAGCAGTCGGCATAACCTTTCAGCATAATGGCATTCCAGGAGGTAAGTATTTTATCATCTAATCTTGGACGGTGGCGCTTTTCACGCTCTGTAAAAAGAAGCGCTTCCCATTGCTGTTTTTTCTGTTTCAGTTCATTTTCAGGGATACCTGTAATCTCAGCGAGATCTTCAATTGATTCCCTTTGTATAAGCACAAAACGTCCATCTTCCCAAAAACCAAATTCATTAATGTTGAAAACTTTGCTAAACGCATCGAAATCATTTCCAAGCAGGTCTTTAAGCTCCTGTTTTTCCCATGTGTAAAATGCGCCTTCTTCCAGATGTCCGGTAACGGTCAGGCTATCCGCATCAAGCGCACTGTAAAATGCGCCTTCGGGAGTAGTGAGTTCACGAGCAGTAAAAGCGTGTGTCTTTTCTATGATTTCTTTATATAGCGGATTTTTAGTGCGTTTGTAAGCCTGAGCATACAAGCTCATGAGCTGCCCGTTGTCATATAGCATTTTTTCAAAATGCGGTACATGCCATTTCATATCGACTGAGTAACGCGAAAACCCGCCACCCACGGTGTCAAAAATTCCACCATAGGCCATGCGGGTCAGAGTGAGGTCAACAAAATCCAATAGTACTTTGCTGCTTTCCTGATAACCATAACGTTGCAGGAATATATAATCGCCGGGCATCATGAACTTTGGTGCACGTGTATAGCCGCCAAATTCCCAGTCGAAGCTCCGGATCCATTTT
>JBQGDS010000197.1:0-9683 GCA_052039185.1 Flavobacterium sp. | reverse complement strand
CGCTGTAAGCATAAGTATGGGAGTGTAGTTCCCGGATGCCCTTAACCTCCTGCATATTTCAACACCATTAATATCAGGGAGCATTACGTCAAGCACTATAACATCAAAGTTGTTCGCCTCCAGCATAGCCAATGCCGTAGTACCGTCAAGCGCGGCGCTGGCCTCGTGGTTTTTCTCCGCGAGTCCTTTACGCAGTACCGACAGCAGGTTGGGCTCGTCTTCTACTATAAGGATTTTCATTTTGGCTAAGGCTTAATTGACAAAAATAGAAATTCATTTGTTAATGACTTACTAAAAGCCATTTAACAAGTATATTTTGAGAAATTATCGGATTACGAGATATTAAAAGCAGTATATACAATTATTGGAGGCTACTACTGTACTGATTGATAACAATATCAAAATATTGTGAATTGTACATAGGCATCATGGAATAGAAAAACTGCTTACGTTGTTCTTTTTCTTGTGGAAGGGTGGAATGATGCAGGTCTTTTTCGAGTATTTTCCAGATGAGCTCAGTACAAAATAACGAAGAATCATCATCATATTTGCCCTGATGATCAAAAGGCAGATGCAGGTTAAGATATTCCTGTGCCTTCACTGCTATTTTGTTTCCCAGAGCAGCATTACCACCTTTAGCCCTGGTGACTACGATTTTACCGGGTACTGAATAATTCAGAAAATCATCAAGCGATTGTATCTGCATTCCATCAACATCTGAAACATCTGATGATAATGAATGTACCACCTGCCACACACCATCCTGTTTTATAAGAATACCTGCATGGGTAACATCAATAGGGCCTGAATTAAGCTTAGTAGCTACATAATCGCTAAAAAAACCGAAACCCCGCCTGAGTATAAAATCGCCTTCCTGTAATTTTGCCATTTCACCGGGAGTTAAACGGGTAACCCGTTCATGCTGCTTAACCGCCGATTGCTCGGCACGGCTGTCAAAATAAAAGAACGATTTATAAACCGCTGCCATCAAACAAAAAAGCACTACCAAAACAAAGAATAACCTTTTCATTTGATAGTGCTTATTATATATGATAATTTTGTAATTATTCTACTGCAGGAGCATCAGCCGGTGCCGGTGCAGGAGGAGGTGTTCCGCCGCCCATGCCTTCTTTTTTCATATCAACTTTCCACTCACCGTCCTTTTTTACAAGCTCAAGCTTCTTTTCATCGGCAGTAGCACCTTCAATACCCGAAACTTTATATTTTACGGTGGCAATACTGTCTTTTACTTCACTGGAAACGATATCTACTTTTACATCTTTATTTTTTTCCTTCATTTCCTTCAACTTATCGCCGGCAAACTGCTGCGCCATAGACAGAAGGCTGTTAGTTGACTCTGTACCGAATTTCTTTGCTTATTCAAATTCGCCTTTAGTTGTATGCGATACAAATTGTTTTACTGCGCCTTCCGGCCCGTTACCTGAACATGACACAAATAATGTTGTGGCAAATAAAGCAAGGTAAAATGCTACTTTCCTCATAATGATTGCTTGGTTAAGTTTTTGTAAAAATAATCTTTTACAATCAACGTATATCTATGCGAAATATTATTTATTAACATTTACAAGGGCCGCTGCCTTTTTTGCTTTTTCTACTATCTGCCTTACATCAGCATCGGGCACATCATGTACCAGCGCCACACCCATACGCCTATATGGCCTTGATGTAGGCTTGCCGAATATCCTGAAATCAGTTTCAGGCAAAGCTGCGATCTTATCGATACCGATATAGGTTGGGTTTTCACTGTTTCCCGAGGCGAGTATCACTGCGCTTGCGCCTGCCCTCTCTAATTTAATTTCAGCTATAGGCAGGCTTAACACGGCACGGAGGTGCAATTCAAACTCATTAAAATTTTGTGTTCCCGCAAGCGTTACCATTCCCGTATCATGCGGGCGGGGTGAAAGCTCTGAAAAATAAACCCCGTCATCTGCCAGGAAAAATTCCACACCAAACAGTCCTGCACCACCAAGCGCTTCGGTTACTTTTCGTGCCATATCTTGCGCTTCAGCAATCGCAGCATCCTCAATCTGTGCAGGCTGCCAGCTTTCCTGGTAATCGCCACGTTCCTGCCTGTGCCCTATAGGCGGACAGAATAGCGTAGGCCCGTTGTTTTGCGTTACGGTAAGCAATGTGATTTCAGAATTGAATTGCACAAATGCCTCCACAATTACTTCCACGACATCGCCACGTGAGCCATCTACCGCATATTGCCAGGCTTTGTCAATATCGTCTTCTGATTTTATGGTGGACTGCCCCTTGCCGGAAGATGACATAAGCGGTTTTACCACACAGGGTATACCAACTGCCTGCACACCTTCACGAAGTTCCTCAGCCGATGTGGCATACCTGTATGTGGCAGTACGCAACCCTAACTCTTTTGCTGCCAGGTCCCGTATAGCTTTACGGTTCATAGTAAAGTTTGCCGCCTTTGCCGATGGAACTACCGTAATGCCCTGCTTTTCGTAATCGTAAAAACGTTCTGTACGTATTGCCTCAATCTCCGGTACTATAAAATCAGGATTATGCTTTGCCACTATAGTATCTAACGCAGCGCCGTCGAGCATGTTTATTACTTCAAATCCATCTGCCACCTGCATAGCCGGTGCCCCTGCATAGCTGTCAACCGCAATTATAGTTTGCCCTATGCGCTGGGCCGCAATTACAAATTCTTTACCTAATTCTCCCGATCCGAGAAGCAGTATTTTTTTAGTCATTGTGTAGTATTTAAGTTGTGTAGTTTCAATAATAAAAAAGCCCCGCAAAATTGCAGGGCAGTATGTTTTAAGCAAGCGCTTCTTTTATTCTTTTTAAAGCTTCGGTGAGCTGTTCCTCGCTCGTGGCATACGAAAGGCGTATACAATCAGGGTTTCCGAAAGCATCACCTGTTACCGTGGCTACGTTAGCATGCTCCAGCAGGTAAAGCGAAAGGTCATCGGCATTTTTAATTTCAGTACCTTTCAGTGTTTTACCAAAGAACCATGATACATCTGGGAAAACATAAAATGCACCTTCCGGTACGTTTATTTTCATGCCCGGTATATCCTGTATCAGTTTTACCACAAGGTCACGCCTTTTGTGGAAAGCTTCAACCATATAGTTTAGTACACTTGGGTCGGCTTCTACAGCTGCAATAGTAGCACGCTGTGCAATACTGTTAGCACCACTGGTAACCTGCCCCTGCATTTTTGTACAGGCCTTGGCAACAAATTCAGGTGCACCAATGTAGCCTATCCTCCAGCCGGTCATGGCAAATGCTTTAGCCACACCATTAACGGTAATTGTCCTCTCAATCATTCCCGGAATAGAAGCAATACTGCAAAAAGTTCCTGAAAAATTAATGTGCTCATAAATTTCGTCAGACACTACAAATATATGCGGATGCTTGTCCAGCACCTTAACCAATGCTTCCAGCTCAGTACGGCTGTATACCGAACCGCTTGGGTTGCACGGCGAACTGAACCACATCATTTTTGTTTTAGGCGTAATGGCTTTCTCCAGCTGATCGGCTGTTATCTTGAAATCTGTCTCTACCGTAGTAGGTACTTCAACAGGTATACCCCCAGCCATTTTTACAATTTCGAAATAACTAACCCAGTAGGGTGCAGGAAGTATTACCTCATCGCCATCGTTTATCATTACCTGGGCAACATTATAAAGCGACTGCTTTGCACCTGTAGAAACTACAATTTGCGATGGTTTATACTCTAAATTATTATCACGCTTAAATTTGCGGCAAATGGCTTCTTTAAGTTCCACATAACCGTCAACAGGCGGATAGGTACTGTAATTTTCGTCAATTGCTTTTTTTGCAGCTTCTTTTATAAAATCGGGTGTATTGAAATCAGGTTCGCCCAAACTAAGGCTGATGATATCGATTCCCTGTGCTTTTAGTTCCCTGGCTTTGGCGGCCATGGCAAGGGTTTGTGATGTAGATAGGTTATTTATCCTGTCCGAAAGCTGATTCATTTTGTGTGGTCGTATCGTTAAGGTTAATTAATTCAATGCAGGTTTCATTCCCAATTCCTTCAAATGCCTGAAGTGTGCTGCTACTGCACCGCGCATGGTTTTAAACTCATGGTACGGCAGGTTGTGCTCTTTGGCTGTTTGCTTTACAATCTCGGCAATTTTACCGTAATGTATGTGGCTTATATTAGGGAATATATGATGTTCAATCTGATGGTTTAACCCACCTGTAAACCAGTTTACAATTTTATTTTTTGGTGCAAAGTTAGCTGTAGTATATAGCTGATGTACTGCCCATGTATTTTCCATCTCACCGTTTTCATCCGGTATAGGGTTATCGGTTTCTTCAACTACGTGGGCCAATTGGAAAACAATGCTCAGTATAAGCCCGGCTGTGTAATGCATTACGAAAAAGCCTAACAGTACTTTCCACCATGTTATGCCTAATATCATTGGAGTTACGAGCCATATTGCGACATAAATTACTTTAGTTATCACTAACACCGTCCATTGTTTTACAGGACTTTGGAATTTACCATAGCTAAGGCCTTTTTTAATATAACGCCTCATCTGTTTAATATCGGTAGTTATGGCCCAGTTAAAAGTCAGCAAACCATACAGGAATACAGAATAATAATGCTGGAAGCGGTGAATTTTACTCCACTTTGCCGTATGCGTAAAACGGATGATGCGCCCTGCGTCAAGATCCTCATCATGCCCGTGAATGTTGGTGTACGTATGGTGAAGCACATTGTGCTGTACCTGCCAGTTATATACATTACCGGCCAATACATAAATACTGCCACCCATAAACTTATTAAGCCACGACTTATCTGAATACGAACCATGGTTACCATCGTGCATTACATTCATGCCTACACCCGCCATACCTACACCCATAACAATTGTAAGGAGCAATTGCGCCCACCATGGCATATCAAGCGTAAGAATTAGAAAGTAAGGCGCAAGGAAAAGGGAAAACATAACAACCGTTTTTAAGTGCAGTTTCCAGTTTCCAGTTTTTTTCAGGTTGTTTTCTTTAAAGTAATCATTAACACGCTTATTGAGCGTGCGGAAAAATTTTATAGAATCGTTTTTTGAAAAAACGGGAGGATTTATATGCATATAATTTATAATCTTAAGGCTCAAAGGTAATTATAATCTTCAGTCAAACCAACAACCGCCATTTTTAATTCCTCCCAAATGTGTACTTTTGCGGAAATTAAAAATGATGGAGGAGATAATTAAGCAGTTCCCCGGCCTTACCGAAAAACAAAAACAACAGTTTGCACAACTGGAAGCGCTTTACACAGAGTGGAACGCCAAAATAAACGTAATTTCACGCAAGGATATTGATGAGTTATACATACGCCACATCCTGCATTCGCTAGGTATTGCAAAAGTAATGGAATTTAAGCCCGGCGCAAGTGTGCTTGATGTAGGTACGGGAGGCGGTTTTCCCGGTATACCACTGGCAATATTATTCCCTGAAACCAATTTTTACCTGATAGATGTTATTGCCAAAAAAATAAAGGTAGTACAGGAAGTTGCAGCAGCACTTGGGCTGAAAAATGTTAGAGCCGAGCAAAAGCGTGCCGAAACTGTGAATGAAGAATTTGATTTTATTGTGAGCCGTGCCGTAACCAATATGCCTGATTTTGTAAAATGGGTGCGCGGCAAAGTAAAAAAAGACCAAAACCACGAACTGCCAAACGGAATTCTGTATTTAAAAGGCGGTGATCTTACCGAAGAACTGGAGGTTTTTCAGCGTGTGACATTGTTTAACTTATCTGATTTTTTTAAAGACGATTTTTTTGAAACGAAGAAGGTAGTGCATCTTGCAATGAAGTATAAGGTATAATTTTTGCAACACGGATGACACAGATTTAACTGATCTTCACTGACTAAAAAATATAAAAAGCTCCCAATCGGGAGCTTTTAGTTTATAATCCTGCAAGGTTTAGGAACCTTGCAGTTAAAGTAAGTGTCTTATCCAAGGAAAGGATACCTGTAATCAGTTGGCGTTACAAAGGTTTCCTTGATTGTACGCGGCGATACCCAACGCAGCAGGTTAAGGATAGATCCCGCCTTGTCATTAGTACCTGATGCCCTTGCACCGCCAAATGGCTGCTGACCTACTACTGCACCTGTAGGCTTATCATTGATATAGAAATTACCGGCAGCATTTTCAAGCGCTTTGGTAGCCTGCTCAATAGCATAACGGTCCTGGCTGAAAATAGCACCTGTAAGCGCATATGGCGATGTTTCATCTACCAGCTTAAGGGTTTCTTCCCACTTGGCATCTTCATAAACATATACAGTAAGTACCGGGCCGAAAAGCTCAGTACACATAGTGTCATACTTAGGACTGGTAGTTACTATAACTGTAGGCTCAATAAAGTAACCTGTAGACTTATCATAATTACCACCTGCTATAATTTCTGCATCATTGGCATTTTTAGCCTCATCAATATATTTTGCAAGCTTATCAAACGAGCTCTCTGTAATTACAGCCGACAAGAAGTTGGTTGTATCTTCCGGCGATCCCATTTTCATTGACTTAAGGTCGGCTACAAGCAATTCTTTTACTTTTGGCCATATTGACTGCGGGATATAAGCCCTTGATGCTGCCGAACATTTTTGTCCCTGGTATTCAAAAGCACCTCTTGAAAGCGCTGTTGAAACTTGTGCCGGGTGTGATGACGGGTGCGCAAGCACGAAGTCCTTACCGCCTGTTTCACCCACAATGCGCGGATATGTTTTGTATTTACTAATATTCTGGCCTATTTTAGCCCAAAGGTCATTAAATACACCTGTTGAACCTGTAAAGTGTACCCCTGCAAAATCAGGGCTTGCTATAAGTGTTTCGCTGATCATTGCTGAGTTGCCCGATACCAGGTTGATAACACCCGCAGGTAATCCCGCCTCAATAAACACTTCCATAATTACATTAGCCGAAAGCATTTGGGTTGCGCTCGGTTTCCAAACCACTACATTACCCATAAGTGCAGGCGCAGCAGGAAGGTTCCCAGAAATTGCCGTAAAGTTGAATGGTGTGATGGCATAAACAAACCCTTCAAGCGGGCGATGCTCCATCCTGTTCCATACCCCTTCAGATGATATTGGCTGCTCCTGGTATATCTTGGTCATAAATTCTACATTGAAACGCAGGAAATCAATAAACTCACAAGCTGAGTCAATTTCTGCCTGGTGTACCGTTTTTGCCTGGCCTATCATTGTAGCGGCATTTATCTTAGCCCTGTATGGGCCGGCAAGCAATTCGGCTGCTTTAAGGAATATTGAAGCCCTGTGTTCCCATGCCATGGCTGTCCATTGCTTTTTAGCCTTAAGCGCTTCGGCAATGGCCTGCTCTACATGCTGCTTATCGGCAGTATGATAGTTACCTACTACTTTTTTATGGTCAAACGGCGGATTTATTGTTTTTGTATTTCCGGTACGAATCTCTTCTTTACCGATATATAATGGCACATCCATAGTGCTGTTGTACATTTCCTTAAATGCTGCAAGTACCTCTTCCCTTTCCTTACTGCCGGGAGCGTAAGATTTTACGGGTTCATTGAATGCTTTAGGCACATTGTAAATTCCTTTAGGCATAATAGATTGATTTAAAACAATTAATATTTAGGATACGCAAATATACGAGAATAATATTTGCTGTAATTGCAAAAAAAGCAACGTAATCCGTTGCTTATTGCGATAACTTTAATTTAATGCAAATGGGGCGCTGAGCCTGAAGGTGGGTATCATGACCCTGAAGGTTTTGGTAGATGCAAAGTTTACCATGTTATAATACCCCCTCATAGCACCAAATGGAGACGAAAGCAGGCAGCCTGAACTATAGGTATGTTTTTCGCCTGGTTTAAGCACCGGTTTTTTACCTATAACACCTTCACCGTCTACAACCTCAATATTATTCAGCGAGTCATATATTTCCCAGTGACGGCTGTTAAGCTGTACCGAATCTTTACCCTGGTTTTCTATGGTAACCTCATAGGTAAAGGCAAAGTGTATCTTATAGTTCTTGAAGTATGTGCCTTCAAAACTGGTAGATACTGATATTTTTATGCCTCTCGTAATTTGTGATACCATAGTGCGTAAACTTTACAGGTTCCTGCCAAAAGTACAAATTTAATAATTACTGATGACCTGATTAAATATTAAAATTAAGGAACCTAAACTTTAAGTATTTGATTTTTAATTAGTAATATTTTCAGAATTGGCAGTACCTCTTCCTATTACCCTATCATAACGCTGGCTGTTCTCCCTGTAGTATATTAAAACATTATATTCATTCTCTGTCTGGAAAAAGTTGCCGTCTACATCGTTAGCCCCATCTTCCCTGCCGTTTTTAACGGTTATGTACTTAAAGTTATTAAAGCCCTGCTTCATCATAATAGCTTTTTCATACAGGCCGCTTTCCTGGTTAAACTCCATTTTATATTCGGGCGTCCTGGCATAGTTATTAAACATCCCTCCTACATAAATATCGCCTTTGCCAAAATAAGAAGGCGCACTCAGACTGAAAAAAACCCAGCTATAATCTGACTCAAGGTATGGATTGGTAACACTCAGGTTAATGTTTCGGGTTACAAAATTACCATTCACATCAGGATAATAGGTATATGGGTTATTACCTCTTGCCACATTGGTATATAATATGGTATTATATATTTCGCCTGCAGTAATACGCAGTACGTTATTTACAGCATTTCTAATATCCTTATTATCAAAATTATTATATTCATTACCTGCCCAAAACTGTGTTTCCTTATCATAACGGTATATCAGGTCATTCCCTATAGTGTACTGCGGTTTTACATTGTAAATAGCATTGTCAAAACGGCCATTCTGGAAAAGCGCTACCTTAACATTTTGCAGTGGTGCCTGAAAAACAAAAGCATTGGTTTTTACCGAAAACTCTAGGTTTTGCTTGTGGGGTATATCCTCCATCTGCCTGGCGCGGCGCACCTGTACAGGAACACTTACCAAATCTTCGTATAATATCAACCTTCGGCTGAAAACCACTTCTTTATCTTCATTCATAATTTTCAGGATGTAGTTGCCTGATAGTTTCAGCTTTGTAAACCGGTTTGGGAACTCCAATGTGTAACGCGAATAAACCTGAAGCGTGTTCGATGAATTGGCGTATGTAACGATACGCTGGTTATCAAAACCTTCAATATAATCATTCACAGTCAGCATACCCGATGGTGTCCAGTCATAATTACAATGCGCTATACTATAATAGTAATTAGCTTCGCTGCCAAAAAGGTCATCAAAAACCAGTGCAAAAGACTCACTCATCCTGAAGTATGGAAAAACATTGTTATCGCCCTGCATGAACGATACTGTTTTAATATTATACGGCGGTGCAATTTCCTGTTGTACCTGTGCTTTTGCGCTTGTTGCGATAAGCAGGATTATATATAAAAAATGTAAATTTATTTTCATGTGCCTGAGATATAAAGTCGCGAACGTAAATATACTAATTATATTACACCTACTTCAAGACCCATGCCATCTTATTTTAAGAAATATTTAACGTATTTCAATTTATGTTAAATAAAATACAATAAAATGATTTTTTTGTAGTTTTATTGCGAAACCAATTCCAACAACCTAATGAAACATTTTAAAATTTGGTTGCTACTTGTAGCAGCACCCCTTACCTGTTTTGC
>JBQGDS010000196.1:0-6230 GCA_052039185.1 Flavobacterium sp. | reverse complement strand
AAGAATGCACGGTAATCCAAAATTATTCTATTCAGAATATCCTCAGGAACATATAGAAAACGTATACGATAATATACTCCGTCAAAACTTTAAACAGGCCTTTATCTACTTCAATAATACGGCTTCAGCTGCAGGCATCATCAATGCATTGCAGACAAAGAAATTAAATGGCGAATATGAACATCATGACCAAGAGAATTTATAACCAGACATCGTTATTCGGGCCTCTTTATGCCTATCTTGTTGTCCTTTCACCGCCCAACGCAGTTAAAGATGATATTGCTGAAATTAAAAGAGAGCTTAATCTGATTTCAGATATTGGAGAGCGAAACCTGCATTCTATTGCCCATATTACCCTGGTGGACAAACTAACCGACGACGTCTCTTTTCCTGAGATGATAGAACAATGCGTAAAACATACAAATGCATTCAGCATCACTATAAAAGGTTGGGATTATTTTGATCACGGACATAGCGTAACTCTATTTCTAAAGATAGTAAATCCCGAGCCAATTACGGAATTGATGGAGGCAGTTAAGTCTACTGTACGCTTACCTCATATCAGTCTGGCAAAGAAGATTCCGCACACAACATTTGAGCAGCTACAGACTTACCTTGAAAAGCTTGATTATAATACGGCATGGCAATGCAGTGAGGTGATTGTTTTGAAAAAACTCATGTCTGAAAAACATTTAGGCTTTAAAGACAAGATTACTATTCCGCTACATCAAAAATTCTAAATTTAATTTTTATGAAGACCTTTCTTAAAAATAATGGGCTGTCAGTAACATTCCTGCTATTATTTATCATTTCAATTATGGGACAGGTAAAATTTGGCCTCGATGAATACAATAAGGAACTTGCCGAAGAAGGCGGAACTATTGTAAGCCTTTCAGGTTATCTGAACTCGGGGCATTTTATACAGTCTACATTTGAAAATTGGGAAAGTGAATTTCTGCAAATGGCACTTTTTGTGGTGTTGACCATTTTCCTGCAACAAAAAGGCTCATCAGAATCCAAAGATTTTGATAAGGCTGAAGAAGTTGATAAGGAGCCTGACCCCGGCAAAGTAAATGCGCCATGGCCGGTAAAAGCCGGAGGCTGGATACTAAAACTGTACAAACACTCCTTAACCATTACATTGCTTTTATTATTTATTGCAAGTTTCATCCTGCATTTTTACGGAAGCCTTAAAGATGAAAACGTCCATTTGGCGCTGAAAGGACTGCCGGAGGAAAACGCGATGGATTATATAACGGACTCAAGGTTTTGGTTCGAGTCCTTCCAAAACTGGCAAAGCGAGTTCCTTTCTGTTTTTGCAATTATTGTGCTTTCCATCTTCCTTCGCCAGAAAGGCTCGCCACAATCAAAGCCTGTTGACGCACCAAATATGAAAACCGGTGAATCATGACCACTCTATCTTAATATGGCTGTTACCCTGTATAATGTATTTTATCCTTTGTGGCTTATTTTCGGATGGGCTTATTTCGCTGAAGTTTCTCTTTCTGTTTCCGCTGCTTACCCTTAATTTCGGCAGCTTATCCTTATCGTTAATAGGTATTATAATCATCGTGAAATCCAGCCTTTGGTCCCCCCTTACAAAGAACCTTAGGGCGCTTCCCCGTAGTGTGTGATTGGCTGCAGGATATTCAGTAAATATCATAAAGCCTGCTTTTTTCACTTTATAGTACTGGCGCGGTATAATGCCAAAGGCTATTCCAGCACCGTATACCTCCTGCCCTACCTGTCCTGATCTTTCCCATCCATCCTGCAGATCTTCAACGGCAATCCATAAATTAGTATCTATCTCTCCGGTTTTCACATCCGCTCCATCTGCTAGTACCTCTTTAGGCAGCATTGGCGGATAATAATAAGCAACCCTGTTGATGATATATTTTATAAATTCAGCCAGCAATAGCTTTACAGATGGGAGTATACTCTCCACCTGATCTGCTTCTTTAAGGAACGTATGAATTCCTGCAAATACCTCCTGCTCTTCATACGCAGCTGTATATGGCGCGTCCTTCAACGGGAAAACGGAAAAGAATGTGGGATAATGTTTGGCATTCCCATAATTGCATTCCCAAAGCTGCACGTTTTTAAATATTGCGGCAATGCACATGTAGCTAAGGTTAAGATATACTTCATCGCCTGTTTCCCTGTACAACCGTAGCAATGCACCTGCGGAAAATGCAGTATTATTAGCCTGGTAAAAGATATCGAAACTCTGGCCGTCCAGTTTTCTGGCAGCCTTTACTGCCTCATCAAAGTAACGCTTATCGCCTGTCAGTTGCCAAACCTGTATCATAAGGTGTGCATAAGCACCCGGTACATCCTTCTCTCCGCCCTGACCTTCTGCTGTTTCCGCTTTAAGCACCTCTAAGGTTGCCATTTTATAAAATACAGGCCATTCATAATCAAAATGATGCGCAACATTAATTACATAATCAATTGAATCAAGCACAAGCTTTGTAGCCAGTTCATCACCATCCAGTGCCAGCCGTGATAAGTTAAGCAGCGGATGGTGCAGGTACCATGAATCCATTACTTCCGGCTGTTTCTGTTCTTCGCTCCAGTCGAGGTTTTTTTCCATTGCCGGAAGCCACCTTACAACAGTCCCCAGCTCCTTATCATAAAAATTCTCAAGGCCTTCATGAATGGTGGCTACAACATCTTTATGTTCCTCCCCGCTCCATTGGTCAAATTCAATTAGCGGCATCAGCACGGCCAACTGGACCATGCTTTCGGGCGGGGTTTTATAATCACTTACGTAGGCGTTAAGGTAGCTGCGCCCATCGGCAAATTTCCAGCATCCCTGATGTTCTTTAAGGTCTTTTAACCCCTTTTCAACAATTACAGGCCAGTCCTGGTATGTCGTTTCAGGCTTTGGTAATAAAAGGTATACCTCAGCCATATAATTCATAAATAATTGGGACATCCGGTAATTATCAATACCTACCTCATCACTCAGCAACACGAACGCATCAGAAATCACATACTCCTCCTCTTTTTTTAGCGGCATATCCTCAGAAGAAGGTAATCGCAATCCTAGTTCCGGCCAAATGCCACCAACCAGGTCAGCACCCGAAGTATGTGTCGCTTCAAAATACTTATTGAGCGCCGTAAGGTTTTGGAAGTAAAATACAGAACCAGTTTTAGGTTTGTCCAGCGTAAAAAACAAAAGTCCTGATCGCGTTCCTACCTGGCTGGCATGGATGGTACCATTGGTATTTTGTGTCTTGCCACCAACTTTAAATAGCGGCATGATGTCTCTGGGCCAGTAAGGCATTAACATATCAAAGGCAGGAATAATAGTAGTTGTATACCTGAAAACGGCACTATCAGATTCAGGAAATGCGAGTATGACTTTTATCTGCATAGAAAAACTCCGGAGCTGAAAGATGATTGAATCCTCCTGCTCCAGCAGTTTCTTAAGTTCGAGTTCAGATCCGGCCGCGTGTGCAGCCCTGAAGGCAACACGTCCTTTGTTGCTCCATTGCACTATGAACCACAAATCATAATCGTTAAAGATTATCCTGATGGTGTAACCTTTAAATTCTTTTTCAATAATAAGCGTACCGCTTTCCAAATTGACCTGCGCGGCAGCTGTCCATGCAGAAACTGGCTTCATAAGCTTATTGTTATTTGTTTGAACTTAAATTAATTGCAGGTGCGGCCTTATCTTAAGATCAACAACATCACAGCGTTTAGGCTGCGAAAGACAGTAGAGGATACTTACGGCTATATCGTCAGCAGTTAGCATCTTTAAAGATTCAACCTCTTTATGCTTTTCCTGCGCAGATTGTGGCTGCATATCAGTATCCACTGCACCGGGCTCAATCAATGTTACTTTTATCCCCTCTTTGTTAACCTGCTTTCGGAAAGCCTCACTAAAACCCTGAAGTCCCGAGTTGGTAGCCACGTATACCGATCCGGTTTCTTCACGCACATCAGCGCTCATTGACCCTATATTGATTATATGGCCATCACTCTTCATGCGCTTTACTGCTTCAGCTGAGCATGATATGTAGGCCAGCAGATTGGTATTAACAACTTCCTGCCATTGTGCATAATTACCGTCTTCTGTATTTCCGGCAGCAAGGGCAGCATTATTGATAAGTACATCAAGCTTACCGAATTTCGCATCAACTTCAGCGAAAGCTTTTTCAATCCCGGCCTTTGTGCTAAGGTCTGCGATTATGCCGTGAATTTCGGTACCTTCCTCTTTAGCATCGTTCAGTATATCCCTGAGATGCTGTTCGCTGCGCCCTACAATAATTATGTTAGCCTCAAGCTTGGCAAGTAATAATGCGGCTGCACGGCCTATACCGGTTGTTCCGCCGGTAATGAGTATATTTTTCCCACTTACAGATTGTGGCAGGTAATCCCTTAATTTATCCATTGCTTCAATTTTAAATGGTGATACTGTTTATGTTTTGGCAACTCCGCAGTACCACCGGTTTGAAATTTATTATGCCCAAGGGTCAAGTACCACCTTAACGCAGCCATCTTCTTTTTTCTTAAAGATATCGTACGCATGGCTAATTTCCGTTAGTGGCAGCCTATGGGTAATAATATCATCAAGGGTTACTTTTCCCTGTTTTACATAATCCAATAGCTTATCAATGTATTTGTGTGCAGGAGCCTGCCCGCCTTTAAGAATGATGCCTTTATCAAAGAACTGCCCTATGGGAAAATTATCATAAGTGGTTGGATAAACGCCCAGCACAGAAACGATACCTCCACGGCGAACGGCGCTCATACAGGCTTCAAGCACTTTCACAGAACCTTTCTCAAAGTTTACAACGGCCTTAGCCCTATCCAGTAAACTTCTGTCGGGTTCAAAACCTACCGCATCTACTACCACGTCGGCTCCTCTGCCCTGTGTCTTTTCGCGAATCTGTTCTATTACATCTTTTGCTCCGTCTTCCCATAGTATGGTTTCGCAATTAGCAGTGGCTTTTGCTTTATCAAGCCTGTATTGTACAGTATCTACAATTATAACTCTTGCCGCTCCTCGTAACCAGGCACTTTTAGCGGTCATGATTCCCACAGGCCCCGACCCGAATATGGCAACAGTTTCACCGCCTTTTACCTCTCCCCAGTCAATTCCGGTATAACCCGTCGGGAATATATCAGTAAGGAATAATACCTGCTCATCAGTAAGGTTATCGGGTACTACCCTAGGCCCAAAATTGGCATATGGAACACGTACATACTGCGCCTGTCCACCATCGTAGCCACCATAAAGGTCAGTATAGCCAAAAAGCGCACCGCCTTTTTCGGTTAATAACCCACCTTCAGGTCCGTAATTATCCGGGTTGCTGTGTTCACAGTGTCCCGGCAGCTCATGGTTACAGAAAAAGCATGAACCGCAGGCAATAGGAAAAGGCACTACCACCCTGTCGCCACGCTTTAAGTGCGTAACATCTTTACCTACTTCCTCAATAATTCCCATAAACTCATGCCCTAATACCATAGGCCTTGCCTGCGGGATACCTCCTGAATAGATATGCAGATCGGATCCGCATATAGCTGTTGATGTTACCTTTAGTATAATATCATCTTGATTTTTTATAATAGGATCGTCTATATTGTCGCAGGTAATAGTACCCGGACCGTGTATAACTGCTGCTTTCATAATTTAGCTGGTTTATGGGATTCTAAAGTCTATTTTTATTTACTTGTATCTCCAATGTTTGCCGAACCGGAACAATTTCGTGATTAGAGATTTATACAATTTTCTTAAGTCCGCAATTCGCGGGCCCGTTAATTACGGCACCGTATGCAGTAAATCGTGAACCATGCAGCGGGCAGTCAAATGATTTTTCATCATCATTCCATTGCAGTACGCCACCCATGTGCGGGCATACTGCAGAACAGCTGTGAACCGCCCCGTCATTGTCCTTATATACCGCTACTTTTTCTAATCCATTAGAGATGATTGCACCTTTGCCCGCAGGCAACTGAGTTACCTTATCCACATCACCGGAAACAATCCAGTCTTTTACCATCTTATAGGCCATATTCCCAGCCTCTTTAAGATAATCTACCCCGGTACGTAGTGTAATTCGCGATGGGTCATAGAGTTCAGCCCAAGGGTTCTCTTTCCCATTTATCAGATCATTTATAATGAGCCCTCCCAATGTTGCATGGGTCATGCCATTGCCTGAATCGCCCGTAATAATATAGATGTTATCATCACCGGGATTTTTGCCTATATAACCCAA
>JBQGDS010000195.1:0-2112 GCA_052039185.1 Flavobacterium sp. | reverse complement strand
TACATTGGGGCAAAATATCACCGCGCTGGAAGTTAACGGTACATTCGATGATTGCCAGGATATGGTAAAGCAGGCTTTTCTGGATGAAGAGCTAAAAGGCGTCAACCTTACCTCGGCCAATTCTATCAACATAGCGCGTTGGCTGCCGCAGATGTTTTATTATTTCTTTGCTTATAAGGAACTGAGAAAGCTGGGCAAGCCGTTAGTGGTTTCAGTTCCCAGTGGTAATTTCGGGAATATCTGCGCGGGAATGATGGCCAAAAAAATCGGCTTGCCAATACATCATTTCGTTGCGTCAACCAATGCTAATGATACTGTGCCACGCTTTATGCAAACGCAGGATTACGAGCCAAAAGCTACTGTGGAAACGCTATCGAACGCTATGGATGTAAGCAACCCCAGCAACTTTGTGCGCATACTGGAACTGTTTGGTGAGGGTTTGAAAAATGAACTTACCTCCTACCCTTTTACTGATACCGAAACGCTCCAAACCATAGCCCAACTCGACAAGAACGGCTACCTACCTGACCCGCATGGCGCAGTGGGCTACCTTGGATTAAAAAGATACATGGAAAGTCATGGAAACCTGACGGGCGTATTTCTAGAAACGGCCCACCCTGTTAAATTTAGCAATAGTATACAAAAGCATCTTAGTATTCAAATCCCGTTACCGGAACAGATAAAAAGTATAATGGATAAGGAAAAGAACACAATAAAAATCGAGACTTATAACGAGCTTGAAAACTATTTACTGCCGCAGTAATTTAAATATAATTTAATCTGTAGTACACTGGTGCATAAATAAATCATAATCTTTAAACCCGTTCCCGCTTTAAATGCAGATTTTTCAATAATTTAGCAACATCTAACTTATTTCTTGACTTAAATGAAAAATACTGCGCTAACGCACATTCATGAACAACTGGGAGCCAAAATGGTTCCGTTTGCAGGTTATAATATGCCTGTTCAATATGAAGGAGTTAACATTGAGCACGAAACCGTAAGGAACGGTGTGGGTGTATTTGATGTTTCACACATGGGAGAGTTTCTCCTTTCAGGTCCAAAAGCGCTGGACCTGATACAAAAAGTTACCTCTAATGATGCTTCTGTCCTTACTGTAGGCAGGGCGCAATATTCCTGCCTGCCAAATGAAAATGGCGGTATTGTAGATGACCTTATCATATATAAAATGAAAGAAGACCAGTATTTACTGGTTGTAAACGCATCGAACATTGAAAAGGACTGGAACTGGATATCATCTAAAAATGATTTGGATGCAGATATGAGCAATGTTTCTGATGAGTATTCACTGCTTGCCATACAGGGCCCTAAAGCTGTAGAGGCCATGCAGTCATTAACACCGGTTGATCTTTCTGCTATAAAATACTATCATTTTGAAGTGGCTGAATTTGCAGGTGTTGACAATGTGATTATCTCTGCTACAGGATATACAGGAAGCGGAGGTTTTGAAATATATGCTAAAAATGACCCGATTGAGCAGATATGGAACCGTGTTTTTGAAGCAGGGGGAGCATTCGGTATCAAACCAATAGGCCTTGCAGCACGTGATACATTAAGGCTTGAAATGGGCTTCTGCCTTTATGGTAATGATATAAATGACAGCACCTCACCGCTTGAAGCTGGCCTGGGCTGGATCACTAAATTCAATAAAGATTTCACTAATTCCGAAGCGCTTAAGAAGCAGAAAGAAGATGGAGTTAGCAGGAAACTGGTAGGCTTTGAGCTTACTGAAAGGGGAATTCCGCGCCATGATTATGAAATTGTGGACAAAGACGGTAATGTAATAGGTATAGTAACATCAGGTACAATGGCGCCATCACTAAATAAAGGGATTGGGCTTGGCTATGTTCCGGCAGAAGTTGCGGCACCTGACAGCGAAATTTTTATCAGGATACGAAATAAGGACATCCCGGCAAAGGTGGTAAAACTGCCTTTCTACAAAAAATAATACCGCTATGAAAAAACTGATCGCACTGGCTTTTGTGCTTCCGGTTGCACTTGCGGCACAGGAACATGAAAAAGCATGCGATGTTTTTTCAAAAGTGAACTTTGTGCTGCAGGAAGCACATATAAAGCCTAAACCGATAGACG
>JBQGDS010000194.1:0-2978 GCA_052039185.1 Flavobacterium sp. | reverse complement strand
CGATGTATTGAATGAGAAATTCTCAATATCTTCTTGTACCTTTTTAATGGTACGGTGCAGAATCTTCAGTGCTTCTTTACTGGCTTCATTAGCGGTTACTATAAGGCCGTTATCATCAAAATACAGCCTCCACAGTTTTTTAAGGAAACCGGAAACACCCGTAATACCCGCAGTGTTCCACGGCTTGGCCTGCTCCAGTGGCCCCAAGAACATCTCATAAAGCCTTAAAGTATCTGCACCGTATTGTTCGCAAATATCATCAGGTGTTACTACATTGTATTTGGACTTAGACATCTTTTCGACTTCGCGCCCTACAATGTATTTACCATTTTCTAATAAAAAATGAGCATCTTTATAATCCTTATTTAATTCATGATTTTTAAAACGTTCGATATCCAATTCATCAGAAGCATTCACAAGATTTACATCGACATGGATAGGAGTAAGCGCTAATGATAATGATCTTGAAATTATACCTTTACCTAAATCGGTATTAAAGCTAAACCTATTTAGAGACTTTTCAAGTTCATCTATTTTATCGCTAATCATTTTAACTGCCGGGATTTCACTTTCTTTATAATTCCCTATATATCTTCCCATTTGTTCAAAAAATGATTTAGATACAAAGACTGCAGGAAAATGAGATTTTTGAGGAATTTCTGCTTTATCTTCGGAATCAATGCCACCCCACTTAACTAAACTATAGAACCATTCAACTCTATATGCAAAAGCACTCATCCCCAAAATCATACCCTGGTTGATCAGCTTTTTAAATGGTTCTTCACTGTTTATAAAACCACGGTCTTTTAAAAACTTGTTCCAGAAACGGCTGTACAGTAAGTGCCCCGTAGCATGTTCACTGCCACCTATGTACAGGTCAACGTTTTGCCAATAGGCTTCCGCTTCCTTGCTTATAAACTCATCATTATTAAACGGATCCATATACCTCAGCCAGTACCATGAGCTGCCTGCCCATCCCGGCATAGTATTCAGTTCCAAAGGGAACACTGTAACATTATCAATCAGCTCATTGCTTACCACTTTATTTTCAGCAGTACTCCATGCCCATTCCTTAGAGTTACCCAATGGCGGCTGGCCGTCTTCTGTAGGTAAATACTTTTCCACATCCGGTAGGCGCACAGGAAGATGCTCTTTGGCTATCATCTGTGGCAGCCCGTTCACATAATATACCGGAAACGGTTCGCCCCAGTAGCGCTGACGGCTAAATACGGCATCGCGAAGGCGGTACTTGATTTTACCACGTCCGGCTTTCATATTTTCAAGCTCGGCAATTACTTTGGCCGCAGCCTCTTTATAATTTAAGCCATTAAGGAAATCTGAGTTTTTCAGCTTCACATTAGGGTCTTTCGTGCCAAATGCTGCTTCCGAAATATCTACATCCTCAAAAATGTTCTCTATCTCAATATTAAAATGCTTTGCAAAATCATAATCACGCTGGTCGCCCGCAGGTACAGCCATAACCGCACCCGTACCATAGCCTGCCAGCACATAATCACCAACCCATATAGGAACATTAAGCCCTGTAAACGGATGCACCGCATACGCTCCTGTAAACACACCCGAAATGGTTTTAACATCGGCCATACGGTCGCGCTCGCTGCGTTTTGCGCTGGCTTCAATATAAGCGTCAACCGCTTCTTTCTGTTCCGGCTTGGTAATTTGTTGCACCAGTTCATGCTCAGGCGCAAGCGTAAGGAATGACACACCGAAAATAGTATCAGGACGTGTGGTAAATACTTCTATTACCGGATCATTCTCATCAGCTACCGTTTCGGCTTCATAGCCTACTACCTGGAATTTTACCGATGCGCCAACCGATTTGCCTATCCAGTTCCTCTGGCTTTCCTTAAGCGATTCGGTCCAGTCTATCGTTTCAAGCCCTTGAAGCAATCTTTCGGCGTATGCCGATATCCTCATGCTCCACTGGGTCATTTTCTTGCGGATAACAGGGTAGCCGCCACGCTCAGAAACGCCGTTTACAATTTCGTCGTTTGCCAGTACGGTTCCCAGTGCAGGGCACCAGTTTACCTCAGTCTCCGCAAGGTAGGTAAGCCTGTATTTTAAAAGGATACGCTCCTGCTCTTCCTTTGCATAGCTTTTCCACTGTTCAGCAGTAAACTCTGTGATATTATCATCGCTTACGGCATTAATGCCTGCATTGCCGTTTTCTTCAAACTTGGCAATAAGCGTGCAGATGCTTTCTGCCTTGTCAGTATCTTTATTGTACCATGAGTTGAACAGCTGGATAAAAATCCACTGTGTCCACTTGTAGTACTCCGGGTTGCTGGTACGCACTTCCCTGTCCCAGTCAAACGAAAAACCTATTTTGTCCAGCTGCTGGCGGTAGCGTGCAATATTGGTTTCGGTAGTAATAGCAGGATGCTGCCCAGTTTGTATGGCATACTGCTCTGCCGGAAGCCCAAAACTGTCATACCCCTGCGGATGCAGCACATTGAAGCCCTGATGGCGCTTGTAGCGTGCATAAATATCAGAGGCTATGTAGCCCAGCGGATGGCCTACATGCAGACCCGCGCCCGATGGGTACGGAAACATATCCAACACATAATATTTAGGTTTATCGCTTGCATTTGCAGCCCTGAAAGTACCTTCCTCGGCCCAGTATTTCTGCCAGTGGTCTTCAATTCGTTTGTGGTCGTATCTCATAACTTAGTCGAAAGTTGTAAAGTCGTAAAGTTGAAAGTTTATTTAAGAAGCGCAAATTTACGGTTATTGCACGAATGTATAAAGTTTAAGCGTTATAAACTGTGTGTAAACAAATTCTTTATTATTTTTACCGCTAAAACAAAACCTATGGCATCATCTTTTGAGAAGTTCCAGAAAAGACGGGTAATCACTTCTTATTTTTCAGTAATCCTCAGCATCTTTATTGTGCTTACGCTTTTGGGCGCCCTGGGATTATTTGTTATTAATACCGAAAAGATTTCCAGTTATGTAAA
>JBQGDS010000193.1:0-5486 GCA_052039185.1 Flavobacterium sp. | reverse complement strand
TGTGCATCGTCCTCCCCGCCTATGGCGGGGAAGGAACTTTCTAAATTGAATATACGGATTTCTTATCTCAATATGTTAAGATATTAGCCACAAGTAACTAGGCACAAGCCAAAAGTTATGTGGATGAGTAAAAAAGCTAGTAGCTTTTGGCTCAAAAAACTTAAGGTGGTTATTGCGGAGGGGCTCACCTCTTCCCATCCCGAACAGAGAAGTTAAGCCCGCCTGCGCAGAAGGTACTGCAATTTGTGGGAGAGTATGTCACTGCCTTTCTTTTTAAAACCCTTCATCATTATGATGAAGGGTTTTTTGTTTTTGTAAACTATTTTTTTAACACCTTGTTAAAGGATGGTTAAAATGCATACATTTGTGCTGAAAAAGAAAATAAACAACTTGATGCATGAAGTATAACTACTTGCTAATCTGTATTATCGCTTTAATTAATACAGCATCATTTGCACAGCTCACCGATTTTTCTCTGGATGTAGTGAAAACAGAGGAGACATGCTTCGGGAATGCTACCCTTACCTGTAATACTGCAAATACCAATCCATTAGCTTCTCTAAGATATGCTGTATACAAGTACCCAAATTTAACGGTCCCTGTATCGGTACAAAATACCAATCATATTGCAAATCTTGGCGCTGGCAATTATAAAGTAATTGTAACACAAATGCTTAACCCGTTTTCAAATTTTCAGGAAAAGGATATAACAATAAATCATGTTGATTCTCCTATTGACTATGACATTGTTTCGGGCAATACCAATTGCAGCCATGGCGGGCAGATAAGCATTAATGTAAATTCAGGTATTGCAACGGGTTACGAAATTATTTCAGGCCCTATGATTATGCCAAGGCAGCCACTAAATACTTTTACGGGTTTGCCGGCAGGTACCTATAATATCAGGGTATTTAACGAATGTAATGTAGGCGAAGTTACAACCTATACTTTGGTGCTGAATAATGTACCGTTGGAAATTTCAGATCCGCAATATTCTACAGCATCAGCAACAGATTGTTCCAGGCTCACGGTACAGAATATGATTACTGCACCCGAAGGCACTTCTATCAATTATCCTTTACAGGTTGAGTATACGATTAATCAACCGGATGGAAATCCTCCCCGTGTAATTATTCGTACTATAGCTTCCGGAGATTTACAGGAACTGGAAATAACAGAAGATTTCGAGATTTTCCCAAATGATTACAACTATAGTATAAAAGTAACTGACAATTGTACATCGGTATATACTAAAGCAGGAATGATTTTTAGTGTTAAGCCGGAAGTTTCAATTTCAGGAACAGATATACCGCCATGTGGCAAAAAGTATCTTACACTTTCTGTATCTAATTTTAAGGCTCCGCTTACAGTAAATTTCATTAACCCTGGTTTTGATGTCTCTGTTTACAATCCGCAGCACCCCGGGCTATTTAATAACGGCTCTATAGCATATGGTAGTAATACCAATCCTTTTCCTGAGGGTACTTACACAATACAGGTTATTGATGCCTGTGGGCGTATAGGGATTGGCATGGGAGAAATTAAATATGACCGTCCTGAGCCCACTGCCAGGGGTACAAACAATGGTTGTTTTTCACTGTTTGGGCGAATCAATATTCAGCTTTCAGGGCGGGATGTTGTTTCAGCTACTATAATCCAGGCCCCGGCAGAATATACTCCCGGGACACCACATGATGTTTCGGGATCTATTATTAATGGTAGACTTGCGCTTAATAATATGCCTGTGGGCATGTATAAGATAAAGTTTACTGACGAATGCGGAATAGATTATATTGAAGACGTTGAAGTGCCTCCTTTTGTAGAAAGAAGGTTTACCGTTTTAAGTACTCCTTATTGTAATCCCGGACATGGAGCCGTGAGGGTTCGGAGCCTTAATGGCAGGCTTACACAAATGAGTATTATTGCAGCCCCGGCAGGTGTAACGGTTCCTGCAGATGTAACGGCAAGCATTGATGCTGCGGGAGATTGTTATGTTACTAATTTGCTGGAAGGTAATTATATATTTCAGGGTATTGATGCTTGCGGTATTCAGCGTACTGTAAGTGCATTGGTTGATGGATATCGTCCTGACGCTACACCATTTACATTTTTACCTAACTGTGGAGCTTTTGATGTGGAATTATCAGACAATATGCCTCTTGACGATGCCACTTACTGGCTTCAGAAACGCAATTCCGTAACTAATTCATGGGGGCATCCTGAAACCGGAACACAATATACAGAAGGTAATGTGCCTGACAGTACAAATTCTATAGAACTCCAAAACAACCAGACTTCGCACAATTTTATGTTTTCCGGTGATTTCAGGCTTATAAAAAACTTCAGCAGTTATGCGGATGGAGCTGCGACAGGAAATTGTATTGATGTTTTAGGCGAGTTTAGTTATGATATGGGCCTAAAGATAAGAAGCGCCTATAAGCTATCATGTAATGGCCACCTTAATGATGTATATATTGATGCTGTTAATGGCCTACAGCCCTATACATATCGTATCGTTAAAAAAGATAATTTACCCTTTGTGATTAATAACGGGAATAATCCCATATTTTCAAACCTAGCTCCTGCAGTATACGACTTTGAAGTAGAAGATGCCTGCGGTAACTTTGCTCCAAGTACTTTAAACATCAGGTTGTTACCATCTCTTGTAGATGCAGCTGTGCCAAATGATATGGTTGTATGTACCGATACCAATGTGATTACTGGCTATGAATATGATCTGCACACACAGGATACTGCAATTTTGCATGGACAAAGTCCGGCACTTTATACAGTTACTTACCATGCATCATTAACTGATGCTGACAGCGGTAGTAATCCGTTGCCCGATGTTATTCGGAACATAATGAACCACCAGGTAGTCTATGCCAGGATAGTACACAATCTTATTTCAATATGCCATGAAACGGTAAACTTTAAACTTCAGGTTGGCCGTCAGCCGGTAGTAACAATGCCATTGCAGCGTTACGTTTGTGAGCAGGGAAGTGTAACGCTTACAGCAGATGCCGGTTTTGATAAATACGAGTGGTCTACAGGGCAGATCACCCGGTCAATAACAGTGAATGCACCGGGAGTGTATACCGTAAAAGTTTCGGATATTACCAATAATGTTCCGTGTTCAACAACTGTTGATGTAAGGGTTGACCAATCATCTGTTGCTACTATAACAGATGTGCATACCGAAGACTGGACGGTAACTAACAATACTATAACAGTTATTACTTCGGGCTATGGAAACTATCAGTATTCGATTGACGGCATACATTATCAGGATAGTAATGTGTTTTATGGCCTTCCTATCGGGCTTTATAAAATATTTGTGAAGGATCGTTATGGATGTGGCATTACTGATGATGAAGTTGTGCTGCTTAATTACCCTAAATTCTTTACGCCGAATGGCGATGGCACAAACGAAAAATGGCGGATTAAGTTTTCGCAGTTTGAACCCGGGCTTATGGTTTATATATTTGACCGTTATGGTAAGCTTATAACAGGCTTCGATTCTCAGGCGCCAGGCTGGGACGGAACGCTTAATGGTAAGCCACTGCCATCAACTGATTACTGGTTTGTGGTAGAGCGCCAGAGTGGACGTGTGTACAAAGGACATTTCTCAATGATACGATAATCTGTACAAATTCATATTTTTGCAGAAAAATTAGAGTGCAGGTGTCGTTAGCTGATAAGATTATTTATTTTCCTGAAAGTACAATACAGGATATACCTCTTCCCGAAAAGTTTACTTTCCCATTTTTTTACGAACCGCATCCGTTAACCCGGATTGCAGCTGCCGAATTGCAATCATATCTTGAAACACAGTCAGACCTTGATCATAACTTTGGCCTGGATAAAGATCAAGAGGGCCTTGCGATAGGTAAAATGTTTGGAGTGCTTGTAGTTCAGGATACCGAAGGGAAGTTAGGCTATCTATCGGCTTTTTCAGGCAAGCTGGCCGACTCAAACCATCACCCGCGCTTTGTTCCTCCGGTGTTCGATATGCTGGAAGAAAACAGTTTTTTCCTGAAAGAGGCAGAAGTGCTTAATAGTATCAATGCAGAATTGAAAGAGACAGAATCGCTGGATATATACTGTAGGCTAAAGCGGAAATTAGAAGATTGTACTGCACAGGCGCAAAGTGAAACAGAAGCATTTAAAAAACTAATAAAGGAAAATAAGGCAGCCCGTAAAAAAATAAGACAGGAGCAAAAGGCGCTACTGCATGAAGAAGCGCTGGCTGACCTTGAAGCCGACCTGGTAAAGCAAAGCCTTCATGACAAACATCGATATAATGTTTTATTGGATAAATGGGCAAAGGTAACAGGCAAACTTGAAGCTGAACTACAGCCATACATTGTAAAGATAGAGCAGCTTAAAAAAGAGCGTAAGGATAAATCAGCAGCTTTGCAACAGCAGCTTTTTGAACAATACCTTTTCCTGAATAAGGAAGGCAGGCAGAAAAGCCTGTATGCTATTTTTAGCGAAACGGTTTTTGGCAAGCCTCCTGCTGCTGCAGGTGAGTGCGCTACCCCCAAGTTACTGCAATACGCTTTTCTTAATAACTATACACCAATAGCAATGGCCGAATTTTGGTGGGGAGCCCCGCCAAAATCGGAAGTAAGGAAACACAAACAGTTTTATCCTGCCTGTACCGGGAAATGCCAACCGATATTAAGTCATATGCTTCAAGGTATGGAGGTTGATGATAACCCGTTACTAAATAATCCCGGAGCAGACAAAGTACTTGAAACAGTATATGAAGATGACAGCATGATAGTGGTTAACAAACCAGCCGAGCTGCTCTCAGTACCTGGTATAAACATCCAGGATTCTGTTTATACGCGCCTTAAGTCAAATCTGCAAAACAGCGACCCGCTTATAATACACCGCCTGGATATGGCTACATCAGGCCTGCTGGTGGTGGCTAAAACAAAAGAAGCGCACAAAATAATACAAAAACAATTTTTAATGCGCACTGTAGCTAAACGCTATACAGCTTTGCTTTCCGGTAGGGTAACAGGGCAGGAAGGAGAAATAAGGCTGCCCCTGCGCGGTGACCTGGATAACAGGCCGCGCCAGCTGGTATGTTTTGACCACGGAAAAAATGCTGTAACAAAATGGAAGGTTGTGGAGCAGCACGATACTACAACTAAAGTACATTTCTGGCCACTTACAGGCCGTACCCATCAGTTACGCATGCACGCTGCCCACGAAATGGGTCTGAATGCCCCTATTGTAGGCGATGATCTTTACGGTATATCATCGCACAGGCTGCACCTGCATGCTGCCTATCTTGAGTTTATGCATCCTGTAACGGGAGAGAAAATAGCTTTTGAAGCTAAGGAGGAGTTTTAAGGTATAATTGCCTTTTATAACAATTCCGGTTCGTGGGTTAACTTAAATATTTTTCCGTACGCTATTGCAGCTTTATGCACCTGTACAGTCCAGTCATCAGCAGCATTGTCATCAGCGCC
>JBQGDS010000192.1:0-4909 GCA_052039185.1 Flavobacterium sp. | reverse complement strand
GCACAACGGAAAAAGGAAGAATTCTATTCCAAAAAACTGGGCGAATCCCGTTACATTACCATTGTAACACCACCTTACTACAAAGACACAAAAAGTAAGGCCTACCCTCTTGTGATTATACTTGACGGCGAATACCTGCTGGATCCTTTTGCAGGTAACTTTAATTATACGGCCTACTGGGATGACCTGCCGGAAGTTATACTGGTAGCGGTAAACCAGAATAATAAAAACGAAAGGGAAGACGATACCGAATATGACAAGGAAACCGGTTTTCCGCATGATCGAGGAGCTGCCTTTTTCGAATTTATAAGCCAGGAACTCATTCCTTACATTGAGGAAGGATATAATGTAGCGCCTTTTAAAGCTATTGCCGGGCATGATATTACTGCCGGGTTCATTAATTCGTTCCTGTATAAGGACAAGCCTGTATTTAACGCGTATATTTCACTTAGCCCAAGGCTCCCCGAAACTATGGATGTAACGCTGCCACAAAGGCTTAAAGCACTTAAAAAACCTGTATATTATTATGTTGCTACGGGCGATGGCGATGTAAAAGACATACGTGACAAGGCAAAATTACTTAACGACAGTATCGCCCCGGTTAAAAACACGGCTTTAAAATTCATGTACGAAGAGTTTGAAGGCGCATCACATTATTCGGTAGCCACGCGTGCAATACCTTCAGCTATATATCATATATTTTCCTGCTATCAACCTATATCCAGTATTGAATACTGTGACAAGATTGTTACGCTGCCATCAGGCTATGCAAAATATCTTGAAGACCGTTATGACGAAATGGAAAAAGCACTGGGCTTTAAAACCACCATCCGTATAAACGATTTTAAAGCCATAGAGGCTGCCATTATGAAAAATGCAGCATATGACGAGTTTCGTGACCTAGCTGACCTTGCGCGTAAAAATTACCCTAAAACCATATTTGGAGAATATTATACCGGATTGTATTTTGAATTGACAGGTGATAAAAAAAGGGCAATAAAAACCTATGTAAACAGTTATTCGCTTAAAAGCGTTGCAGAGTATACCAAAGATATGATGATGCAAAAAGCTGAAGACATAAAGTCAGGATTAAAAGATTAAATGGCCAAACTAAAAACATCTTTCTTCTGCCAGAACTGTGGCACACAATATCCTAAATGGCAGGGGCAGTGCAATGCCTGCAAACAATGGAACACCATAGTAGAAGAAGTAATACAAAAAGAAGAAAAACAGGCCTGGAGGCCTTCATCTGCTGAAACTAAAAAGGCGGCTAAACCACTGCGCATTACCGAAATAGATTCGGCAGCCGAAGTGCGAATGGATACAACTGATGGCGAGTTAAACCGGGTACTGGGCGGTGGACTGGTTCCAGGATCATTAACGCTACTTGGAGGCGAACCGGGCATAGGCAAGAGTACCCTTCTGCTCCAGATATCACTTAAACTACCCTACCGCACACTGTATGTATCGGGCGAAGAAAGCCAGAAACAGATAAAGATGCGCGCGGAAAGGATTACACCTCAGGCCGACAACTGTTATATACTTACCGAAACCAAAACACAGAATATCTTTAAGCAGATTGAAGCTATTGAGCCGGAAGTGGTAATTATCGACTCGATACAAACCCTGCATTCTGATCTTATTGAATCATCCGCAGGAAGTATATCTCAGATAAGGGAAACCACTGCCGAGCTTATAAAGTTTGCCAAAGAGACCAATGTGCCTGTTATCCTTATAGGCCATATTACTAAGGACGGCAGTATAGCAGGGCCTAAAATACTGGAACACATGGTTGATACCGTATTACAGTTTGAAGGCGACCGTAACCACGTATATCGCATACTCCGCTCCCTTAAAAACCGCTTTGGCTCCACTGCCGAACTGGGTATATATGAAATGCAGGGAACAGGGCTGCGCGAAGTTGCCAACCCATCTGAGATATTAATTTCCCATAAGGAGGAAGAACTGAGCGGCACAGCCATTGCCACAACACTTGAGGGCATGCGGCCACTGCTTGTAGAAATCCAGGCACTTGTAAGTACCGCGGTGTATGGCACACCGCAACGCAGTACTACAGGCTATAATGCCAAAAGGCTGAACATGATACTGGCCGTATTGGAAAAACGTGCCGGTTTCCGTCTTGGGGCGAAAGACGTTTTCCTGAATATTACGGGTGGCATAAATGTTGATGACCCTGCAATAGACCTTGCCGTGGTTGCAGCTATATTATCATCTAACGAAGATATTCCTGTAAACAAAGATTTTTGTTTTGCGGGTGAAATTGGGCTTTCAGGCGAAATACGTCCCGTAAACAGGGTGGAACAAAGAATACTGGAAGCCGAAAAACTCGGATTTTCTGCTATTTTTGTATCTAAATACAATAAAATCCCGTTAAAGAATACAGGGATAGAAGTCAGGCTGGTGGCAAAAATTGAAGATGTAGCGGCCCACCTGTTTGGTTAACAGCTAAATAAATGCGAAGAATAAACAAAAAGAAACTGGCAATAAACCTGTTAAAGGTTGTAGCGGTTATTATAATAATCGGCATAATTTCATTTTTTGCCTTCCGCAATATGGTGCTGGATAAGGCTATTGATAAAATAGCAGGCAAAATGAAAACCGAATATAACAGCACCTTTACTGTAAAAGATGCTGTTTTTAAAGGCCTTTCTAATGTAGAGATGACCGGGATTATTGTTCAGCCACAAGGTGCTGAAACCCTGCTGAAAGTAGGGCAGATTAAAACATCTATAAACCTGGGCAGGCTATTGACAGGCGATGTACAGCTGGGCACACTGGAAATGAAAGATGGCTTTATACAGCTTGTAAAAGATAGCACAGGTAGTAATTACGAGCGTTTTATACGAAATAAAAATAAGGATAAAGACAACGAGGAAGCCGCCGAATCCAATTATGCCAAACGGGCTTACAGGCTGCTTACCAAGGCGCTTAACCTGGTGCCAACCGATATGGCACTAGACAACCTTACCCTAAAGATGGACTATATGGGTAAAAAAGTAAGCCTGCACCTGGACAAAATGCGCCTGGCGGATAAGCAGCTGAAATCGGAAATTGTAGTTACTACAACTGACATGAAACAATCATGGGTTGTGAATGGTTTTGCCGACCCCCGCAATAAAAAAGCCGACCTTAAGATTTTTAACAGTGATACTGCGCGAATACAGTTACCATACTTAAACGAACGTTACGGGCTAAAAGCAGGGTTTGACTCTATAAGGCTTAATGTACAAAACCTTGAAATGAGCAGTGGCAAAATGCATCTCGATGGTTTCGCATCTATAGCTAACTTCATGGTAAATCATCCTAAAATTGCTACCAAAGATGTAGTGATTGATAACGCCAAGTTTGATTACCGCTTTCTGTTTGGGGAAGATTTTGTTGCGTTGGATAGCACTTCAACAGTCATACTCAATAAGATAAAGGTGCATCCTTTCCTGAAATACAGTGTTGAGGAAGATACTACCTACCAGCTAAAAGCGAAAATACCGCAAATGAAAGCCCAGGATTTCATAGTATCGTTACCTAAAGGTCTGTTCACCAATTTTGAGGGAATGGAAGCAGAAGGAAACTTTAGCTACAGCCTTAATTTCCTTTATAATAAGAACAAGCCACGCGATATTGTATTTGACAGCCAGCTGAAAAAAGAAGGCCTTAAAATTGTGAAATACGGCGCTGCCGACCTTAACAAGCTTAACGGAGCGTTTACGTATCGCGCTATTGAAAACGGAAGGGAACAGCGTCCTGTTTATGTTGGCAGTTCCAATCCTTTCTACACACCGCTAAATGAAGTTTCGCCTTATTTACGCAAAGCAGTACTTACCAGCGAAGATCCTTCCTTCTTCAGGCACAGTGGATTTATTACAGAAGCTTTTAAACAGTCTATCATTAAAAACATAAAGACCAAAAAGTTTACCCGTGGGGCAAGCACCATCAGCATGCAGCTGGTTAAAAATGTTTTCCTTACCCGCGAAAAAACCCTGTCCCGCAAGCTGGAAGAAATCCTGCTGGTATATATACTGGAAAACAACCGCATAGCGAGCAAAGAGCGTATGCTTGAGGTGTACTTTAACATTATAGAATGGGGGCCAAATATTTATGGCGTGGGCGAAGCTTCACAATACTATTTCCAGAAACACCCAAGTGAGCTGTCTCTTGATGAAAGTATATACATGGCCAGTATTGTACCAAGGCCTAAAGCCTTTATGTGGAAGTTTGACAACCAGGGTAACCTGAAAGGCTATGCCGAAAAACATAATGAGTACATCAAAAAGCTGATGCTGCGTCGCGGATTGCTTATACCTGAAGACACCATAGCGCAAACAGGAAGTATAAATGTTACCGGTATTGCAAGAAACAGGCTGAACATAAAAGTAGAGCAACCACCTGCTGAGAACGATTCCATTAATTTTGAGGAATTTGACTTTTAAAATAAAAAGTTAATAATCAATGTGTTGAATAGCATGTTGTAAGTTTTTTATTAAATTTACGCAAACCTACAAACCACAACGCTATGAAATCAACTCTACTTACCCTACTGGGGCTGCTTGGCTTTACCTGCTTTTCGCAAACCATAAGCCTGCAGCAGGCAACCTCTACCGTTTTTAACGACCCAGTTGAAATTGTTCACGCCGGTGACTCACGTCTTTTTATTGTGCAGCAAACAGGCCAGATTCGAATACTTAATGCAAACGGAACCGTAAACAGCACTAATTTTCTTACCGTTGCTTCGCTTATATCTGTCGGGTCAGAAAGAGGTTTACTGGGCCTTGCATTCCATCCGCAATATGCTACTAACGGTTACTTTTATATTAATTACACCAATACTGCCGGTAACACTGTAATTGCGCGTTACACCAGAAATTCCGGCAATCCTGATATTGCCGATACT
>JBQGDS010000191.1:0-4895 GCA_052039185.1 Flavobacterium sp. | reverse complement strand
AATTCATGTGTAAGTTGTATCTTTATATAAAATCATTAGCTATGTTACTACAATCACTTATCTCTGAATTTGAGCACGAAACCGAAAGCACCCGCAGGTTGCTACAATCGGTGCCGGAAAAAGATATACATTTTAAGCCATCGCCAATATCCTGGACCATGGGAGAGCTGGCACAGCATATTGCTACAATTTATTACTGGTACGCCGGAGTATTTACACAGGATGTATACGACATGGCAAATGATACGCTAGAGCGCGGCGCTACAGATGATATTAAGGCCACGCTGGAATTGTTTGAAAGAAATGTAGAAAAGGCCAGAACTGGTTTACAATCGGCTACTGAGGAAAGTCTTAGCAGGATGTGGACAATGAAGGCTGGAGATAAAGTGTTAATGGGTCCATTACCAAGAGGTATAGTTGCTCGCGGATTTCTTTTCAACCATATTTATCATCACCGTGGCGAGATGATTGTATACCTGCGAAGCAGAGGCAACATAGTGCCCTCTATGTATGGCCCAACATACGAACAAAGCGCGGGCAGGGGATAGGCTATTGGCGTAGAATTTTATCTATCGCTTTACCTTTGGCAAGTTCGTCTATCAGCTTATCAAGATAACGTATTTGCTGCATCAGTTGGTCTTCAATATCCTCAACCCTGTAACCGCAAATCACACCGGTAATTTTTGATACATTAGGATTGATGTTTGCGTTGGCAAAAAAATCCTCAAAATTGGTTTTGTTGTCTAAAATTTCCTGTAGCTGCTGCGCATCGTAGCCTGTCAGCCAGAAAATAATTTGGTCAACTTCTTCTTTCGTGCGTCCTTTCTTTTCTGCTTTGGCAATATAATGAGGGTACACTCCCGCAAAAGACATTTTATAAACTCTTGTGTTGTCAGTTTTCATTTTTAAAGTATTTATTAAAATCAGCTTACTCGTTCACAAATGCCACACTGTGCGCTGCAACAACAGCAGCAGTTTCGGTACGCAGTCGGGTGTTGCCTAAAGATACAGGCACGTATTTTTGAGCTAGCGCGAATTCAATCTCTTTAGTAGAAAAATCGCCTTCGGGGCCTATTAGTATGGTGACTTTCTGTTTTGGCTGTAATTCTGTTTTAAGTAGTTTTTTATCTGTTTCTTCACAATGGGCTATAAATAACTGCCCTTCGCGTTGTAGCTTTACGAAAGAAGTATAGCTTACGGGCTCATTCAGTTTTGGCATATAAAATTGCAGCGACTGCTTCATGGCGCTTTGCAGGATCTTCTCAAAGCGGTCAGCTTTAAAAACAGTGCGTTCGCTATGCTCGCAAAGTATCGGAGTGATTTCACTTATGCCAATTTCAGTTGCCTTTTCCAGAAACCATTCGTAGCGGTCATTCATTTTGGTTGGCGCCACAGCAAGGTGAAGATAATAGGGCATTTGCCCATGTAATTCTTCAGTGGTTATTTTTACCTCACATTTCTTTTCGGACGCAAATATAATTTCCGATGTAAAAAGTGAACCGTTACCATTGGTTATCTGTATTTTATCGCCTTCTTTTTTACGAAGTACTTTAACAATATGACGACTTTCTTCCTTATCAAAAGTAAATGCCGAATCGTTGCTTTTTATATCAGGATTATAAAATAACTGCATGACTTATAGTTCTATTCGTGCTTTTGAAGTTAAACTGGCATCGTTAAACAATTGCTGTAAATATTTATGGTAGCCTACTATTCCTATCATCGCAGCATTATCGGTAGTGTATTCAAATTTAGGGATAAAAGTTTTCCATCCGTATTTCTTCTCTGCATCCTTAAGCGCGGTTCGTATGCCGCTGTTGGCTGAAACACCTCCGCCAATCGCTACCTGCTTAATACCGGTTTCTTTTACGGCTGTCTTTAATTTATCCATCAGGATATTAATGATAGTACATTGAATGGAAGCACATATATCTGTGATATTTTCCTTTATAAAATCAGGATTTTCAGCAGTGCTTTATTGCACAAAATATAATATCTGTGTTTTCATTCCGCTAAAGCTGAAATCCAGTCCCGGTACTTTTGGCTTGGTAAACTGGAAAGCTTTCGGGTTACCTTCCTGCGCGTATTTATCTACGAGCGGCCCACCGGGATAAGGCAGACCCAGTATCTTGGCGCTTTTATCAAAAGCTTCGCCCACTGCATCATCGGTAGTTTCCCCTATAACTTCCATGCTGAAATAATCGTCAACACGTACAATCTGCGTGTGCCCGCCACTTATTGTCATAGCCAGGAAAGGAAATTCCGGCTTGTCATAGCCTTCTTCATCAATAAAGTGTGCCAGTATGTGTGCCTGCATATGGTTTACGGCTATAAGCGGCACATTAAGCGCCATAGCCATAGATTTGGCAAACGAACTGCCCACGAGCAGTGAACCCATAAGCCCGGGCCCCTGTGTAAAAGCTACCGCGCTTAGCTGGCTTTTATCAATACCGGCTTTGGTTAGCGCCACATCAATAACAGGAACAATATTCTGCTGGTGGGCACGGCTGGCAAGTTCAGGCACCACACCGCCATATTCTTCATGAACCGATTGCCTTGCCACAACATTGCTAAGCATTTTTGCGTTATTTAAAACGGCTGCCGCTGTGTCATCGCACGAACTTTCTATGGCTAAAATATAAACGGGTTTTTCTGACATTTTTCGGCACAAATTTTGAATTATAAAAAACACTTAAAGCTAATTTAACAAACGGTAAAAATTTCTACTTTTGCTATAAAATTGCGTTAAGATGCAGGCTACAAATTTAAACAATTAGCAGTATCAAAAAGTTTAAAAAAATACTTATCCGTACCGCTATCGGTATACTCCTGTTTTTGCTGCTGCTTGCCATAGCACTTTCGCTGCCTTTTGTGCAAACGAAAATAGCCCGTTATGCTACCAATTACCTGAATGAGGATTTCGGTACGCACATAAGCATTGATAAGGTTGCCATATCAATTTTTGGTGGTGTAAAGCTTAAAGGCGTGCTGGTGCTTGACCATCATAATGATACGCTTATATCGGCAGCACATATACAAACCAATGTGCTCAGCTTTAAAAAACTGGCTGACAGCGACCTACAGTTCGGTACACTAAAGGCCGATGCACTGGTTTTCCATCTTAAAACATATAAAGGCGAAAGCTTCACCAATCTTGACGATTTTGTAAAAGCGTTTGATAACGGTAAGCCGGGGTCAGGCAAATTCCGTATGCGGGTAAAAGACCTTGAGGTGGCACACAGCCGTTTCAGGCTTACGAATGAAAATGCAGTTACGGCAAAAGTCCTGGATTTTAAAAATCTTTCAGGCCAGCTAAAAGACTTTTATGTGAAAGGCCCTAACGTAAGTGCCGATATACGAAAGCTTTCGCTTGTTGATCACAGAGGGCTTGAAGTGCAAAATCTTAAAGCTAAGTTCAGCTACACAAAATCGAATATAATATTAAATGAGCTTGAGCTGGCTACCAAAGAGTCTGCCCTGCGCGGCGATGTAAAGCTGTCATTCACTATGCAGGATATGAAAGACTTTGTAAACAAGGTTGATTTTGATTTTAGGATTGACAGAGCCAGTGTATCATCAAACGAGCTAAACCTGTTTTACAACGAGTTTGGCAGAAACCAGAAGTTTTACCTCAGTACAAGGCTCAAAGGCCCTCTTAACAATTTTGTGCTGCACAACCTAAAGCTTCTGGACGATGAGCAGTCGGAAATTATTGGATCGGTAAATTTCAGGCATTTGTTTGATAAGTCAGGGCCGGGTTTTTACATGAACGGAAATTTTGACCGTGTAACATCGCATTATAACAATCTTCGCGAAATAATGCCGAGGATATTAGGTAAGAGCCTTCCTGTAGTACTGGAAAAATTCGGGCGTGTTGACCTTGTGGGCGATGTTATGCTTACAAAACGAGAAATACATGCCGACCTTTACATAATGTCTGAACTCGGCGAGGCACAAACCAATCTTTCGGTAAAGGAATATAATAAACCAAATGATGCTACTTATGCCGGTACGGTAAACCTGGATAACTTTAATCTTGGCTCGTTTATTAATGATAAGTCGGTAGGCAGGGTAACTCTTAATGTTGAGGTTGACGGACAGGGCTTCAACAAGGAGTCATTGAACACATCCCTGAAAGGTGAGGTAAAACAACTGTACTTCAATAAATACAACTACAGGAATATCACTGTAGACGGGCGAATGAAATGGCCTTATTTTAAAGGCATTGTTGACAGTAATGACCCTAACCTCATGATGAGTTTCAACGGGCTGGTAGATATGGGGAAAAACCGTAATAATTACGATTTCCATGCACAGATAGATTATGCCGACCTGAAAGCACTTAACTTCATGAAGAAGGATACCATATCTATTTTTAAAGGAGACTTGGTATTGAATGCTTCGGGTAATAATATTAATAATCTTGCAGGTAAGCTGCAGGTATCGCAATTGTACTACCAAAACACGCGTAATAATTATTATTTTGAAGACTTTACTGTAGAATCATCCTTTGATGCAGATAATGTGCGTACTGTAACTATTGATTCTAAAGATATTATTGAAGGCCGTATTGTAGGTAAGTATGATATTAATGAAGTGCCTAAACTTGTGGAAAATGCACTGGGCAGCCTTTACACTAACTATTCCAAGCACAAGGTTAGGCCGGGACAATTCCTTGACTTTAATTTTGTTATATACGACAAGATTGTTGGTATCATTTTACCCGATGTTGTTATTAGCGAAAATACAACGGTTAACGGCCGTATTAATGCAGACAAGGGTGAATTCCAGCTGGCGTTTAATTCACCGCACGTAGAGGCCTTTAAAAATTATTTCAGTAATATAAGTATAGATGTTAATAATCGTAACCCGCTGTATAATGCTTATGTGCAGAT
>JBQGDS010000190.1:0-2828 GCA_052039185.1 Flavobacterium sp. | reverse complement strand
TTTCCATAATATCGGCAAATACTTCTTTTTTACTTGATCTGGTTGGGTCAACTACATGTATCTCTTTAAAATCGGCTTCAATGCCCATTTGCCTGATTTTGCTCATCTGCATTTTAAGAAAACCTGTGGTAACAAGGTACCTGTCAGTATTGATAGTTTTAATTTCAGGGTAGTCTTCAAAAACGGCAATGGATTCTTCAAAAACAGTTTCTTCCTGTATGGCAATAGCCTGCTGCGTTAGCTCATCACTCAGCCCGTAACGTTGTGCTCCCAGCCTGAAAGGCGTTTTCATCATTGCGGCTTTTATTTCATCCACATGGTGCTTGTGGTTTTCCTGTACATCCAGAAGATCGAATACCGGCTTAAATATCTTTTCGCCTATGGCAATTACAGGATATAAAGTATTGTCAAGGTCGTATACTATTGCTCTTTTTTTCATGTAATGTATTTAAAAGAAAATGGCTGCAATTGCAGCCATTAAGTTATTGTTTATATTATTCAAATGATTGCATCATTACGAGTTTTTTGTATGTGCCATCTTTAGCTATGAGTTCGTCATGTGTTCCCTGTTCTACAATTTGGCCTTTTTGCATTACTACAATTTTATCGGCTTTTTGTATGGTTGAAAGCCTGTGAGCTATAACGACTGAAGTCCTGTTCTGCATCATGTTTTCAAGGGCCTGCTGTACCAGTCGTTCACTTTCAGTATCCAGTGATGATGTTGCCTCATCAAGCACCATGATAGGAGGGTTTTTTAATACTGCCCTTGCAATACTTAGGCGCTGTTTCTGCCCACCAGAAAGTTTGTTTCCGCTATCGCCAATATTGGTATCAATACCTTCAGGCATCGCCTTTATGAACTCATATGCATTGGCAATTTTCAGTGCATCATATATTTCTTCTTCGGTGGCATCCTGTTTGCCAAGTAACATGTTATTGCGTATAGTGTCGTTAAACAATATGCTATCCTGTGTTACAAGCCCAATGAGCTTACGCAATGAATCCATTTTATAGTCGCGGACATCAACACCATCAATTTTTATACCGCCTTCATTTACATCGTAAAAACGGTTCAGGAGGCTTGCTACGGTACTTTTACCGCTGCCTGATTGCCCCACAAGCGCTACTGTTTGCCCCTTAGGTACTTTAAGGCTGAAGTTACTCAATACATTTTCATCCTGGTAGCGGAAAGTTATATTGTCAACCGAAATACTATCTTCAAATATATTTCTTTCAATAGCATCGGGCTTATTATCAACATAATTTTCCTGGTCTAATATTTCCATAAGCCTGTCAGCAGCAGCGTTACCTTTTTTAAGGTCGTATGATGCTTTAGAGATTGCTTTTGCAGGCGTAAGTATGTTATAGGCAAGACCCATGTAAATAATAAAAGCCGATCCCTGTAAAGAGTTTTCTACCAAAACCATATGGCCGCCATACCATAATAGTATAGCAATTACAGTAATACCCAAAAATTCGCTCAACGGCGAGGCAAGGTTTTGCCTGTTCATTATTTTATTAGATAGCACATTGAATCGGCCGGTTGACTCTGCAAACTTGCTTTTAAAGTATTTTTCTGATGTAAAGCTCTTTATAACCTTTAGCCCGCCTAAAGTTTCATCAATAACGGACAGAAAGATGCCCTGCTCGTTTTGTGCGCGCAATGATTGTTTTTTAAGTCTTTTACCCACGACAGAAATTATCATTCCTGAAACCGGGAGGAAAATGAATACGAATATAGTAAGCTTAACGCTGATAGTAAACATTGTTACAACAGTGAAAATCATTGTCAGAGGTTCCTTAATAATAAGCTCTAATACAGAAAGGTATGTATGCTGAACTTCGGCTACATCATTTGCTATACGTGCCATAATATCACCTTTTCTTTTTTCCGAAAAGAACGAAAGTGGCAGCTCCACTACCTTTTTATACATGGCATTCCTCAAATTCATTAGAACACCATTGCGCAAAAATGTGGCAAAGAATGAGGCAAAATAGTTAGCCAGATTCTTCAGTAAAAATGCTGAGATAATCAGTGTTACCATAACGGCCAGAGTGTATTCAACACCCTTTTCCTGATTGGTTACCGTTACATAATAGTTAAGGTAATCACCAAGAAAACTTTTGATTTCTCCAATTCCTTTATATTCAGGCTTTACAGTAAGTTTTTCAGTTTCTCCAAAAAGGACCGATATCATCGGCATTAATGCTACAAATGACAGGGTGCTGAAAAGCGCATACAGAATATTAAAGAAAATATTCAGGTATGCATACTTTTTGTAAGGCAGTGCATAAGGCACCAGTTTTTTAAAGTTGCTCATTTAATTAGATCAGGTTCATCTCTTCGATGATGTTTTTTATTTTCCCGTCAAGCGAAGCTTCTACATGCTTCGCGTCATTTACATGCTCCAGCGTGTCGTTTACGCTGAAGTAAAATTTAATTTTAGGTTCGGTGCCGCTTGGTCGCGCACATATTTTAGTACCGTCCTCAAGATAGTATATAAGTACATTGGATTTAGGAATTTTCAATGCTTCCTCCTCACCATCAAGCAGGTTTTTAGCAACTGAAGACTGGTAATCCTCAACCATTAAAACACGCTGCCCGTTAATTTCCTTAAGCGGATTTTCACGAAGGTCAGTCATCATCTGCTTTATTTCGGCTGCACCTTCAATACCTTTTTTAGTGATAGAAATAAGGTATTCTTTATAGAAGCCAAACTCTACATACAGCTTTAAAAGCTCCTGGTACAGTGAACTTGCCTTTTCCTTAGCCTGTGCGGCAATTTCACAAATCAACAGGGTAGAAGTTACAGCGTCTTTATCGCGTA
>JBQGDS010000189.1:0-2485 GCA_052039185.1 Flavobacterium sp. | reverse complement strand
AGGAAACATATACATCAGTGGCCAGATCGGCACATTTGATGGGACCACCGGGGTAGAACTTGTAGATGTGGTAAGCCAGGTAAAAAAACAGTCCAAAGCCACTGCTTTTAATGTACACATCAATAGCGAAGGTGGTCTTGTCGATGTCGGGTTCGATATTTACCATTACCTCCGTTCACTTGGCAAACCCATAACAACAATAGGTAGTGGTATTGTTGCCAGCATCGCCACAGTTATCTTTATGGCAGGAAGCAAAAGGCTGGTTCGCGAAAACACCCCTTTTATGATCCACCTTCCGTGGGGCGGTTCAATGGGCACTGCAGATGAGCTTACCAAATTTGCCAACCAGCTCCGCGCTATCGAAAAAAAACTGGTAGGCTTTTACTCTAAGTCTTTAAATCTTGGCGAAGAAGCGCTACTCCCGCTTCTCAAAAAAGAAACATGGCTTACACCTGCCCAGCTTACAACGCTGGGCTTTACCAACTCAGTTCAGGTAAAAGCCGTTGCAAAAGCTTTCTTTAAAACAACTCCTCACATGAGCGGAACATTTTCCGATCGCGACAGGCACTGGATGGAAAGCCTGTTCACACGTGTATTGGGCAAGTTTAAAAATGCCCACATCCTTAACAAAGTTATGCAGGATGCCACAGGCATCGAAATTGATTTCCCTGACCTTGCCGATGACGAAATTATCAGTATAGGCGCAATGGCCACTGTAGATGGAAAACCGGCTGAAGGAGAATATGTAATGCCAGATGGTGCTACTTACATTTTCACGGCAGGTGAACTTACAGAAATCATTGAGGCAGAAGACGAAGCAGAAGTGACTGCTTTACGCTATGAAAACAGGAACCTTAAGCGCCAGCTTGGCGTTATAAAAAAGGAAGTACTGGCGCTAAAAAGGCAGGTATCATCAGGTTTTTCAATAGATGGCAAAAAAGCAGCGTATCGCAAGCCAGGAGAAGCTGACCGTATATCGGGCATGAAAGAATATTTGCAGTCTAAAAAGAGAAAATAATGGCGCTTATTACCGCAGAAAGCCTGACACTGAATCCCCGCGAGGCGGAAACAATGAGTGAAGTAATTTTTAAAAGGGTATATAATGAAAGTGACTTGTCAGAATACCATGATATCGAAACCGGTATTGATGTAAGCACACAAATTGCTTTTGCTGGCAGACTTGGTCTCTTAGGTAAAAAAACTTCAGGCTGTACACCTAACGAGGCGGGAGGCTTTGAGCTTACAGAGAAATTCTGGACTCCTGTTATGGAAGATTTTCGCCTTACCCACTGCCAGACCGATATGCCTGCCCTACTAAAGCTTTTCAGGAAATCGAAACGTATTAACCCTGATTTTTATGATCTTGTAGGTACACAGGAACTGGGTATTATAATCTCAGCGGTCGAATCATCACTTATCGAAAATATTCACCGAAAAGTTTGGTTTAACGACACGGCAGCTGCTACAATCGCTGATAATGGTGTGTTTAAAAATGGTACCGACTTAGGTTACTTCAATTCATTTGATGGCCTTTTTAAACAGATATTTTCAGAAGTTGGCACAAGTGAGCCTAATCGTGTAGCAATTGATAAAAATACGCAGGCAACTTATGCAGCCCAGGCCTTAGGTGAAGATGCTGCATTGGCAATATTCGAAAAAATGGTAACTGTTGCCGATGAAAGGCTTGTTGCAGCCGAAGATGCTTTTATACTGTCATCACGTAGCCTGGCCGATAATTACCGTGCTACTCTTAGAAACAAAAACCTGGGTTCAGGATTTCTTGAAGTGGTGGAAGAAGGCAGGCCTAAGCTTTATTTTGATGGTATCGAGATCAAAGTGCGTTACGATTGGGACCGTTATATTAAAACCTATCAGGATAACGGTACAAAATGGAACTTACCACACAGGGCAATACTTACAACAAAATCTAATATTCCGGTAGGTACGCTGGCAGAGGAAGATCTTGCAAAGCTAGATGTTTTTTATGACAGGACACAAAAGTTAAATATTATGGATGCTGCTTATACTATTGATGCGAAGCATCTTGAAAAATACCTAACTGTAGCCGCATACTAATAAATCTGCTTATTCTTTACCATTTTATTACTCTAAAAGCTTTCATTTTAAACAAAACAAAAATGCCGATAGATTGCACAGGAAACCTGACTGCCGATATATTATTTGACTGCGCGAATGCCCCGGTAGGTGGTATCGAGCAAAATGTTGTACTTATCAATAAAGATGATATTGATGTAGCTACAACAGTTACTGATCCGGTTAATAGAATATTACTAACCAACCTCCAGCTAAAAGCCGGTAAAAGCGGTTATCTTCTTACAGGTGTTAAGCAGGCTAATGGAAAAGCCTGGGAACTTGTTAAAAAAGAAAACGCGCCTGATAAATTCAAGCATACTTTTTCCGGAGTTATCTTCAGTCCATCGGCATCTGTAAAAGCACAGGCTGATAACCTTTCAAAAGGTGCTAA
>JBQGDS010000188.1:0-4972 GCA_052039185.1 Flavobacterium sp. | reverse complement strand
AACTCTGATGCCAGCCAGCCGGCTGTAGCGCTTTCGGCAAAGGCTATCTTATACTTTTTGTCAGCAATAAGTTTGCTGCATTGGTTTATGCTACGCGATGCCATAGGATAATATATCAGTCTGTATTATATTCTTCCGGATCATAATTGTCAGCCTGTCCCGGGCTGAACTTTTCATTATCATCTTTACGCTCCTGCTCTTCTTGCTGCTCTTTTTTCAGGTTTTCTTCTTCAGGCGTGGTTTCGTGCCTTTGGCTATCCTGGTTGCGGCCACTTTTATGGTAACTGTCTTCACCATATTCCTGTCCGCCACGGTTGCCCTGTCCTGGGTTATCTGCTAATTGTGTCATGTTGTTTTGTTTAAGGTTCTCTCTCAAATTTACGATAAACGCTGTTCTTTTACTCTTACGGTTTTCTTAAAAATAAAGAGCTTAAATAAAAAATCCGGAGCAAGAAAACATGCCCCGGATAAACAAATAATTAACCAATAGTTTATTACATACCGCCACTGCCTGTTGCGGTCGAATTACCATTTGTGGTTGTGCCCTGGACTGTGTCGGTACTTGTAGAGATGGTGTCAGTATCTGTACCCGGCCCCATGTTTCCGTCATTGTTGTTCACATCGGTTTCCATTGCCGGTTCACTCGAGTCGGCTGCTCCTTCGCTCTGGTTGTTATTCCTGCCGCAGCTTACAAGCATACCGGCTGTTAGCAATGCCAGGAACAAAATGCTTTTTAAATTTTTCATAATGCTATTATTTATATTAGTTACGCTGATCTTTAGGGTCGCTTACCCTGGAGTTATTGCCTGTGGTACCAGTACCTGTACCACCTGTGCCACCAGAACCGCCGCCATCAATATTACCCGACTTTTTATTTTTATTATAGTTAGAGTTTTCAATTGGGTCATTGTTGGGGTCGATAGCTGGTGCGCTTGCTGATCCGCTACCTGAGCCTGATCCGCTACCGCCTGTAGTATTGCCAGACGAGCCTCCCTGCCTGTTTCCACTGCCGGTTGTGCCGGTAGTATTTGGTTGTGTTGCCCTACCCATAGTGGCATTCGTACCGGTTTCGTTGTTGTAACCGTTCAGGGTATCACTGTCAGTAGTCGAAAGGGTATCAACATCTGTTACCGTACTCTCTGTTGTGGTATCCGAATCTTTTTTGTCGCTGCATCCGTTGCAGGATGTCATCACATTCATTCCTGCCAACAAAAGGCCGGAAGCTATTGCTGTTTTTATTGCTGAAGTTTTCATAGGCTTTTGGTTTTATATAAAGTTATTTAATACCTGAACTACATTGTCTTAAGAAACAACTAATTGGCATTGTTATAACATTTATTCTGATTCGCCTTCGTCAGGGCTTGGTACAAACAGTTTCATGAAAAGTATAATGCCGCATAATGCTCCTGCAATTGAATTGGCAAGTATGATAGGCAGGTCTTCAAGGAATATACCGTAAGCCACCCAAAGTGACATGCCTGTAAAGAGCATAGCATAGGTACCCGCAGAAAGGCTTTTGGTAGACCTGGTCCTGATAACCTTTATAGCCTGCGGAATATTAGCTACGGTAGTAAAAAATGCCGCAGCAAGCCCTATTGCTTCAACGTAATCCATTTATGCTTTTTCTGATGCCCAGTCAATAGCCTGTTGCAGTTCGGTCTTTTTAAAACCTTTAAATTCTCCCGGCATTGCTACACTGAATGCATCAGTAAACTTTATAATATTCTCCGAGTCGGAAACTATTGCTGCCCTGTTCCACTTTGTCAGGTTCTTTATTCCAAGCAATGCATCCTGCAGCCATGCACCGGCAGTAAAGTTCTTAATATCGGTATCAAGCAACAGGAGGTAATTCAGCTTATCTGTTTTTTCAACCATCAGTTCCACTTCCGGCATTACCGTGTTTTTAAAATCATCCTGCGTTACTTCTCCCGTAGCGCGGAAAGCAGCCAGGTTTCCCGGCACATCTTTAAGTCTCTCAATCATAGCTTATGTATTTAGTTATTTAATTTTTCGTTCGTATTTGTCGCGTACTTTACGGCTAATGTATGTACTCAGCCCTTTTCCTTTCTCTGCGAGCGCTTTCATATGTTCAACCATTCTTTTACCGGCACTTGCATATGTATAAACGTAAACGTGCCCCGGCTGAAAGGCTATGGTTATACGGTCATCTCCTGTTTCGTAACCGCTTACGCCTGAACTTCCCTGTATATTTTTGTACCGTTTCATGACCAGCCGCTAATTCTTATTTATAAAGTTAACTATTGAAGTTGAGGGCAGCTTTAAAATTAACGCAGCATTAACTGCTTTAAATTCATGCGCTTAAAGGTTAAACATAGGTTAATCATCCCGCTATTGCAGTAAGGCATGTGTAACTTTATACATAACTTAAAATGAATGAATTATGAAAAAGATAATGATGACACTGGGAGCTATACTTGCATTTGGTATAGCATCGGCACAGGTACCGCCAAGCCAGCCGCAGCAAACGCAGCCTGACCCCGTACCCACCGTAAACGGCAAGGACAGGAAAACGAAGAAAGATGCCACTATACAACAGGACTCAGACCCTGCAAAACCTGTAACAACAGAACAGGTTCAGCCACGTAAAGATGAACTTAAAACACGAGATCACGTAAAAAGTACTCCTGAGCCAAATACGGTAAAGGATACGGCTGACAGGAAGAAAACTACAATGAAAAAGAAAAAACAGTAAATATATTTTACTAATAAAGGAGCCAATTGGCTCCTTTATTTTTTACTTTTAAATCTGTTAAGGTGAAGTGTCGGTCCTTGTAATGCTTATTCCGTCACTTACGGTTGTACGCCAGCCATGATGCATGTTAACATAGTGCTTATGATATTCATCTGCACTTGCCTGTTTAGGACAGGTGGCGAGCTCATCAGGGTTGATGACTGCCGGGTCTTCATACATTTGCCATTCGCTGTTGTGGCTATGGCTCATTTCCGGATTGCCGCCCTGATGTGCCTGATCGTAGCGGCCGGTTGTATCTGTTACCATAATCCTGTGATTTGTGGATTAAAGATACAAATAAAATCAGTCCTTATTCAGATTTACGTGTTAATATTCAGTGGCTTATAAAAATCCTCTGTCATTTTCAGTTGAGTTGTCAGTACGGGTAATATTGCTGCCATCCCTTGCCGGAGATGTTTTACGGTTTATTGAAGGATTCCCGCGTTCAGCATCAATATCAACATCTTCGCTGTCTTCAACTTCTTTAGGGAAGGTAGCCAGTTCATCAGGGTTAATAAGTACCGGGTCATCTTCCGGTAACAATCCGTCAGGGTCTTTGTGGTCTTTAGATTGCTTAAGGCTGTCAGGGGCATTTATATGCTTATCCTTGTTCTCATCGTAGTTGTTGTGTTTCTCAGTATTCATAATCTTTATTTTTTGTGGGTTATTATATTATCCTCCTACTATTTCGCCTCCGTTTATGTGTATCATCTGCCCGGTAATGTATGAAGCGTCTTCGCTGGCCAGAAAAACATATGCAGGGGCTACTTCAGATGGCTGGCCTGCACGTTTCATTGGGGTGTCCTGACCAAATTCGGCCACCTCTTTCGCTTCGAATGTACCCGGTATAAGTGGTGTCCAGATTGGTCCGGGAGCCACACCGTTTACACGTATGCCTTTTTCTGCAAGCATGGCTGATGCCGAGCGTGTAAATGATACTATTGCACCTTTGGTACTGCTGTAATCTACCAGATGGAAGCTGCCCCTGTATGCCGTTACCGATGCAGTATTGATTATACAATCGCCCTCTTTCATGTTTTCCAGTGCCTTGCGTGTTACATAAAAGAAGGGGTATATGTTGGTTTCAAACGTGGTTTGCACCTGGCTGGCAGTTATATCCTTAAATTCCTTTTGCGGAAACTGCATTGCCGCATTATTAACCAGTATGTTTAATCCGCCCAGTTCTTGTATCGTTCTTTCTACAATTTCTTTGCAAAAACTTTCGTGTTTCAGATCGCCTTTTAGCAGTATGCATTTTTGCCCTTCGGCTTCCACCATTCTTTTTGTTTCCTGCGCATCTTTATCCTCTTCATAATAACTTATGGCTACATCGGCGCCTTCACGTGCAAAATGTACTGCAACGCTACGGCCAATGCCGCTATCGCCACCGGTTATCAAAGCCTTTTTACCTTTCAGCTTACCACTGCCTTTATAACTTTCTCGGATAACCTCAGGTTCAGGCCACATTTTATGTTCTTTTCCGGGTTGGTCCTGTGTTTGTGCAGGGAATGAATCGGGTTTGTTTTCCATAGCAAATAATTTTAATGAATTGACGGATATTCAACTACTATGCAACCGGTTTCATTAGTCCTCAATTCTTCACGTACTTCGTTTTCATTTTCCATATCATATTTCTTTATCCGCAGCTTCGGTATTAATATGCGACTCTGCAATTTTAGACAGTTCCCTGTCGGCTTCTTTTTCTTCTTCCAATGTATCGCTCAGCAGGCTTACTGCTTCCTCTTCACGTAAAGCAATCGCATACGCTCTCATTGTTCCATAGCAGGCTATCTCATGATGCTCCATTTTTTGCAGTAACGCAATAACACCTGCATCACGCACAACGCCATGTTTGGTTGTGTGTATAAGGGTTTCAAGTTCCTTAATTTGGCATTCTATCGCTTCGTATGGTGTTTCTTCTGCAGTTATACCCGTAATAATAAATATCTTTTCCAAGCGGTTGATATGGCATATAGTATCGTTACGATGGCTCTCCAGAATTTTAATCAGGTCATGCGAATAGGCCTGTATAATAACACCTGAAAGTAACTTCAGCATAGTATTTTCAGTCCAGTACAGTTCCCTTAGCTGTTTTTCGAACAGTGCTCTCAGTTCGTGGAATTCTCCTGTATCTTCTTTTATGATGCTCGACTGCATATCAGTGTTTTACTTTATCTCCGTCATTATCTATGGTGTCTGTTGGCGCACCTGTTTCCAGTC
>JBQGDS010000187.1:0-7957 GCA_052039185.1 Flavobacterium sp. | reverse complement strand
ATATACCTATAGCCGATGCCGATATAAACTGCTGCACATCGTTAGGCTTGTTCTTTAAAAGGTTGCATAGTACTGTAGTGGAAAGCACACGGCTTTCCAGTATTTCCTGTTTATAGGCTTCGGTCCAGCGCTTACCTATAGATGCGCCTGCCAGATGAACCACAACATGAACCCCACCGACACAACTTTCGTCTATTGTGCCTTTTTCAGGATCCCAGAAATAACCCTTGTATTGCGATTCATTTTGTATTTTATCTTCTGATGTAGTAAGGTAGTTTACATGTACACCGTTTTTAAGAAGCAGCGTAACCAGTTCATTACCCACAAGCCCTGTTGCTCCGGTGATCAAAACTTTCATGGCTGTTAAATTTTAAATCAAATATACCCTTATCTGTTTTAAACAACCTTTAGTAACCAGCGGTTTAACTTTAGTTTAAGATAACCCAATATTACTTAACGCGTACACTCCATTCAAACTGAAGTTCAGAAACCGTATCGCCTTTTTCATCAATCCCCACAGATGTCATCCAGAATGTCTGCCCTTCGCCTGTGGCTATAGTATTTTTAATTGCTTCTTCAATCAAGTGCCCGTCAATACATTTAAAAGTTATTCTGCCCCTGGCTTTTTTGGTAAACGTACCTTTATTATTCGCTACAAGCATTGATATTTTTTTACCGCTCTTTTTTATCTGGTACATTACCAGTGCGCCCGTAGTAAGCTCGGCGGCCATTGCCTGCACTGCAAAATACATGGAATTAAAAGGATTCTGGTTTATCCATCTGTGCTTTACCGTTACAGTACATTCTGCCAATGAAATGGCTTTTACGCGCACTCCGCACCAAAATGCTGAAGGTAACTTAAAAAATAAAAATGTATTGAGTTTAGTGGGTGTAAATTCCATAACTGCCTGTTTTTATACGAATGTACGCAAAAATAATCGTTATGCATACTAATTTCATAAATGTTAAAATTATGTTAAATATAAGTACTTTGCAATACATAATACCTGTTTTTAGACATATATTTGCATAGGATATTAATAGTGAATAACATATACTATGGAAACCACAGCAAATAAAAACACAGCAACACTACTTCAACTAAGCGCCTTAACACAGTATTTTTTCCCGTTGGGTAATTATATATTCCCGACCATAATATGGAGTTTCAGGAAAGATGAATCGGCATTTGTAAACTACAATGGCAAGCAGGCTATAAATTTTCAGTTGAGCCTCCTGCTTTATTGCATGGTACTCCTTATGATAGCTGTACCGTTTTTCCTTTACTCTGCCTTTACAAATATTAATTTAAGTTTTGGAGGAGACTTCGAGTGGGTAATAAATGAGTTTACAATTAAGGAATTAAGCGGTACATTAATTATAGGGCTGGTAGCGTCAATACTAATTTTTATCCTTAAGGTATTCGAGTTTATCCTCATATTTTACGGAGCTGTGAAAAACAATAACGGCGAAAACTTTAGATACCCACTTTCTATACAATTTTTAAAATAACCGGTTTCAATCATCAATCAAATCAATCAAAAGCAATCATCAATCAAAAAACGAACAGTTAAATTTTAAACCATGGAAGATCTATGAACATTGAGAACACTAAAGCCCAGATGCGCAAGGGAGTGTTGGAGTTCTGTATCCTGTCGGTGCTAAAGGAAAAAGACGCCTACACATCAGAAATACTGGACACCCTGAAAAATGCGAAACTGCTTGTGGTAGAGGGTACCGTATACCCACTACTAACAAGATTAAAGAACGATGGATTCCTGAGCTACCGCTGGGAAGAATCAACATCGGGGCCGCCACGCAAGTACTACGGCCTTACCGATAAGGGACAAGAATTTTTAAAAGAACTAAACAACACCTGGACGGAGCTTTCCGACGCAGTAAATATAATAACAAGCCAAAACGCATAGCCATGAACAAAACAGTAAGCATAAATTTAGGTGGATTTTTCTTCCATATTGATGAAGATGCCTACCAGAAACTAAACCGCTACTTTGATGCAATAAGGCGTTCGCTTACGCCAGACGGCAAAGATGAAATAATGAACGACATTGAAGGCCGCTGTGCAGAACTGCTGTCGGAAATGATGAAGAACGACAAGCAGGTAGTAAGCATACGTGAAGTAGACGAGGTTATATCGGTAATGGGGCAGCCTGAAGATTACCGTATTGACGAGGATACTACAACCAAGAGCACAAACTATACTTATTTTGCCCCGGGCAATTCAGCATCGAGAAAATTTTACCGCGACGGCGATTCGGCAATTGTAGCCGGTGTCTGCTCAGGGATAGCACATTACTTCAGGATAGACCCACTGTGGATAAGGATAATATTAGTTATATCGCTATTCGCATCTTTCGGATCGAGCCTTCTTATTTACATATTGTTATGGGTACTGATACCTAAAGCTATTACCACAACCGAAAAGCTTGCTATGACCGGGGAAGCTATCAATATATCTAATATTGAAAAAAAAGTAAGGGAAGAAATAAGCACGGTTTCTGAAAAATTCCAGAATGTTGACTACAGCAAAATAGGCAATACGGCTAAAACCGGCGCTGAAAGAGTTGGTAATAGTATAGGCGAAATTTTCAGTACACTGTTTAAAGCGCTGGCCAAGGTAATGGGTGCCCTTATAGTTATTGTAACCTCACTAGCGCTCGGTTCCGGATTAATAATGTTAATTTTTCTGTTGTTCTCTTCAGGCATGCCAAATGCGGCATGGTATCCTTACATGAATATTTTTAATTATACCGATACTCCTTTATGGATAATTGGCCTGCTGGTATTTTTTGCCTGTGGCATACCGATTTTCTTCCTATTCCTTTTAGGACTTAAAATATTGATAAACAACCTTAAACCTGTAGGCAGCATAACAGGATATTCTTTCCTTGCCATCTGGATACTTTCGGTAGGGTCACTTATATATGTGGGGATGCAGCAGGCTTCTGAAATAAGCTCACAAAGCAAGGTTACATCTAAGGAAGAAATATTTGTAATGAAAGGTGATACCCTTTTTGTAAAATTCAGGAACAACGATTATTATTCCAAATACCTTGACCACAATGTAGAGTTCCGTTTTACACAGGATCCTGAAGGTAAGGATGTAATATACTCTAATCAGGTACAGTTCCGCTTTATGCACACCGATGAAGAGATGCCTTATGTACAGATAGAAAAATTATCATCGGGTAATACCATGACCAATGCCAGAATGAGGGCTGATAAAATAAAATACGGTTTTGAAATACAGGGTAATACTTTGATTTTAGACAATTATTTCCTTACCGATATTAAAAGCAAATACCGCAACCAGAATATTGAAATATACCTGTATGTGCCAAACGGAATTATAATAAAACCGGATGCAAGCCTGAATAATTATGACAGGACATACAATGAAATGTTTGATCCTAACTGGGATAACTGGGAAGAGCACTACTACCTGATGGAAGACAGTAAAGCAAAATGCCTGAACTGTGATGAAAAGGAGAAAGTAGAGGAAGGTAATTCAACAGAACAGGGAACTATAAAAATAACCAACGATAATGTGGATATTGAAGCAACCATAGTTCAGGACAGCGTTAAAGCCAAGCTATCTGTTAAATCAAATAATAACAATAAGTCATGATAAAAGTTATTTTGCAAGCCATTAAAATTTCACTGGCATTATTATCGGCACTACTGATGTTTTCCTGCGGTTTTGGTGAAAAGATTGACGGAAATGGTAACGTAGTTACCAAATCAAGAAACGTTGAAGGAAATTTTACTTCGGTATCAGCATCCGGTGGAATTGAAGTGATAATTGTACAGGCCAACCATAGGAGCATACAGGTTGAGGCCGATGATAACCTGCACGAGCACATAATAACCGAAATTAAGAACGGAACGCTTGAAATAAAAACCGATGCTAACTTCCGTAATGTAGAAGTGGCAAAAGTAACTGTACAGCTACCAAAAATAACTGCACTGGAAACAGCAGGAGGTTCAAGCCTTAGTACTAAAACCCGTATAAAAAGCGAAAACATTGAAATTGGAGCATCGAGCGGAAGCAGCCTGGAAGCAGATCTAGAAGCGGGAACGGTTATTTGCAGTACAAGCAGCGGGGGCAGCTTAACCCTTACCGGTATAGCCGACAAGCTTGAAGCTGAATCATCAAGCGGCAGCAATCTTGATGCAAGGAAATTGGCAGTAAAAAGTGCTGCGGCAGAAGCATCAAGCGGTAGCAGTACTTATGTTAATGTGGATGAAGAACTGAACGCTGACGCTTCAAGTGGCGGTAATGTATATTACAGGGGCACACCCGGTAGTCTTAGTACCAAATCATCATCCGGAGGGAGTGTAAAACAAGAATAAAAAAAATGCCCTTTAAGGGCATTTTTTATGAATCAGCATAATCTATGAAATTATTCATTTCAGCCTGTATATTCTTTCTCACCTGGCTCACACAGGCACAAAACGAAAAATCTATATCGCAGCAGGAATTATATACTACTATAATTGCTATTGACAAAGCTGTTTTTGATGCCTATAATAATTGCGATATTGAACTCTTTAAAACATTTTTTAGCGATGATACGGAGTTTTACCATGATAAGGGCGGTGTTACATTAACCAATACTAAACTGGCCGAAAGCGTGCGTAATAACCTGTGCAGTAAACAGGGATTCAGGTTACGGCGCGAAGCAATACCCAATACCCTACAGGTATACCCTATGGATAATTATGGAGCCCTATTAACCGGAGAACATTTATTTTATGAATCCATAAACGGGAAAGAAAAACTTACCGGCAAGGCAAAGTTCACTCACCTGTTCAGGCTTATTAACGGTGTCTGGAAAATAACCCGGATGCTTAGCTATGACCATCAGCCTGCACAATAGCACTTTAAAAACACCGGCTATATGGCCGTTGTTTTTATTATATTTGCCTTAACCAATATTACTTGTTCAAAATGAAAAATGTTTACATCCTGTTGCTTACTGTGCTTACAGCTACATCAGTATTTGCACAAAAGAAGGAAAAAATAAAGGGTTCTAAAATTGTAACCGTTACCCAAAAAGAAGTACAGGCTTTTGATAACCTTGAAGTTGAAGACAACATTGAAGTTTTCTTAGTAAAAGGCGATGCACAGGCAATTGAAATTGAAGCAGATGACAACCTGCACGAAGTTATAGCTACCGAAATGTACGGGAGCACATTACGGCTTTCAACATCAAAAGCGGTATCAGCATCTAAAAAGCTTAGCGTACGGGTTACTTACAATGATAACCTGAAAACGGTAACAGGCAAACACGAATCTGTAATCAACGCCCTTGCAGAACTTTCGCTGGCAGATATTACCATAAAGAATTTTGACTACTCCAGGTCATACCTTAATGTAAAATCTACTGCTTTTGCACTCATACTGAATGACAAGGCAAAAGCCGAAATAAATGTAAAGGCTGAAAGCACTACCTTGGAATTAAGCAAAAACGCCGACCTGAAAGCTCTTGTAGCTTCTCCTGCCGTAAAGGTGGATATGTACCAAAAAGCAAAGGCGGTAATTGAGGGTGATAGTAGTGATGCTAAAATACGACTGGATAATAACGCAACGCTTGATGCCAAAAAATTCACAGCCAAAAATATTGAACTGGTAACCGAAAGCTACACTAACTGTAGTGTACTGGCGTTAGAAAATATCATGATTGCAGCGAGCGGAAAATCAGAAATACAGCTTTTAGGCAAGCCAAAGGTTACTATGCAGAATTTCTCTGACAGTGCGGTAATTTATAAGAAAGAGCAGTAAATTTATTCGAATCACAAACAATAAAAAAGCAGCATTAAAAATGCTGCTTTTTTATTTAGTTCTATGTAAATTGCATAGTATTAATGTCCTGCCAGGGCAAGATAACGCTCCGCATCAAGCGCGGCCATACATCCTGAACCTGCAGCAGTAATAGCCTGGCGGTATTCTTTATCCTGAACGTCGCCTGCTGCAAATACACCTGGAATATTAGTCTTTGTTGTTTTGCCTTCGGTAATAAGGTAGCCGGTGTCATCCATATCAAGCTGGCCTTTAAAAATATCGGTATTCGGCTTATGCCCTATCGCCACAAAAAGTCCTGTTATAGCAATATCCGATTTTTCCCCGGTTTGGTTATTAACCATCCTAAGTCCTTCTACTACCTGCTCACCAAGCACTTCATCCACCTCAGTATTAAATAACACTTTTAGGTTAGGCGTATTCTCAACCCTGTGCTGCATAGCTTTTGATGCCCTCATATAATCTTTACGCACAAGCATGGTAACGCTTTTGCAAATATTGGCAAGATAGGTAGCTTCTTCGGCAGCTGTATCTCCTGCACCTACAATTGCTACATCCTGCCCACGATAAAAGAAACCGTCGCACACTGCACAAGCCGAAACACCACCACCCCTCAAGCGTTGCTCACTTGGCAGGCCAAGGTATTTAGCCGTAGCACCTGTACATATAATCACAGTTTGTGCATGTACTTGTTTATTTCCGTCTATGGTAACTTTGTGCCATCCGCCTGCTTCGTTACTAAACTCTACGGCAGTAGCCATACCTATGCGTACCTGTGTACCGAAACGTTCTGCCTGTTGCTGCAGTTGCACCATCATTGTAGGCCCGTCAATACCTTCAGGATAGCCGGGAAAATTATCAACTTCAGTTGTAGTGGTTAGCTGGCCTCCCGGCTCAAGGCCTGTATACATTATGGGTTTCATATCGGCACGGGCAGCATAAATTGCAGCTGTGTAACCTGCAGGCCCCGAACCTATGATAAGACATTTTATTTTTTCAATAGTATCTGACATAATTTTTGGTAAGTGAAATTATTGTGATGCAAATGTAAGTGTTATTAAAAAACTGGCGAACGTTTGTTAATTAGTTTTACTTATATGGTGATAAATAGCTGAAATAGATGTTTACAGGAATTATACCCTTAGCATTCCACGGAATCCTCTGGCCGCATAATAGGATGATGCACCGTTATGGTAGGTAAATGTTGTACCGTAACGGAAATCGCAGAAAAGCGCACCTCCCAATTTGCGTATTGCATCGGGGGTTTTTATCCAGCTTGATGTTTTACCATCAAACTTACCCAGTTGCTGAAGTTCCCTGTATTGTGCTTCGTCCAGTATTTCTATACCCATTTCGGCAGCCATATCAAGCGCGCTGTTTTCGGGTTTATGCTCTTTCCTTGAATCAAGCGCTTCACGGTCATAACATAGGCTTCTGCGTCCTTTAGGGCTTTCCGCAGCACAATCGGCAAATGTGAATTCGCCCGTTTTTTCATCATACGCCACTACATCCGGCTCCCCTTCCGTACTTTCCATTTCTTCAAGTGACCACAGCTTTTCCGGGTTTGCTTCCAGCCTTGCCTGAACTTTCTTCCAGTCAATACCCTTGTGCCGTTCCATATTTTTTTCAAAACGGCTTTTAAGTATACTTATAAGTTCCTGCTGCTGTTCAGCGGGTAATTCCTTTTTATTATTTTTCATGGTTTATATTCTTGAATATGAAGATAAAATTACGATATTCATGATTATTAAAAACCAAAAAAAGCTGAACATTTCTGTTCAGCTTTCTGTGTCGGGGTGGCAGGACGACTCCAAACCATCACAAATACTTTTATATCAATAAATTATAGACTGAACCTAAGACGATGCTCACCCAATAACTCACATATCAATTATAACGGTAATTTGAAACAAAGTTAGGAATATTATCGAGAAGACCACATGAAGATTTTCTTCTTTCAAAAGTGCCAATAATATTATGATTCAGAGGTTTCTCATATGTACGATTAAATTGTTAATTTCAGATGCTCCTATTACCACTAAATCCACTAACTTCGCAATATAAATATGATTAAAACTTTTTAAAAGTTCTTAATTTTACTGAGTAAATTTAAAATTAGATTATCATCCTTTT
>JBQGDS010000186.1:0-1583 GCA_052039185.1 Flavobacterium sp. | reverse complement strand
GTTGAAGAGCTTTTTGCCGGACTTGGTAAAAATATTAATGATACCAAGGAAGTTTTAAGGCTGTACGGTAACATGTCAAGCGCCACGGTATTGTATGTGCTGGAGCGCATAATGGATACAAATCCCAAAAAAGGGGAGAAGGGTGTTATGCTTAGTTTCGGCCCCGGTTTTTCGGCTCAAAGAGTTTTGCTTCAATGGTAATGGAGTTTAAAAATAAAGGCTATTGGGCACTGGTACCTGGCGGTAGTTCCGGACTTGGCTTGGCATCTGCTAAAAAATTAGCAAAGCATGGTATGAATATTATAATAATTTACCGATGCCCAAGGACAGAGCTACCTGTTTTAGAGCCACATTTTGAAGAAATAAAGAATGATGGTGTACAGTTGTATCCTTTTAATGCTGACGCTTTAAATACGGAAAAACAAGCAGAAATAATTAGTGAGATTAAAAGCAAAATCGGTAATGGAAAGATACGCTGCCTTATCCATAGTATAGCTAAAGGCAGTTTAAAACCCATGTCAGGAGAAAATGCTTTGCAGGACACCGACCTGAATATTACCATGACAGCAATGGCATTCAGTCTTTATACCTGGGTTAAAGGTGTACATAATGAAGGGCTTTTTGCTGATGATGCACGCGTAATATCATTTACAAGTGAAGGTAGTAGTAAAGCATGGCCTTATTATGGTGCAGTTTCAGCTGCCAAAGCGGCGCTTGAAGCTATTTCCCGAAGTATCGCGCTTGAGTTTGCCTCTTTTGGAATCAAGTCTAATTGTATACAGGCCGGAGTAACCGATACGCAGTCATTCCGAATGATACCCGGTAATGAGGAATTAGTTTCACACTCTATAAAAAGAAATCCGTACAAAAGGTTGACCACACCGCAGGATGTGGCTAATGTGGTTTATCTGTTATGTAAAGATGAAGCTGCGTGGATAAACGGAACTGTAATTCCTGTAAATGGGGGAGAACATTTACAATAACATGAAAGCGGAAGAAATCATAAAATCATTGCCATATACAAAACCATTCCTTTTTGTAGGTGAACTACTTGAAGTACATGAAAATGGTATAAAGGGAACCTATTATTTTGATGCTTCGGCAGATTTCTATAAAGGACATTTTAAAGATCATCCTGTTACGCCGGGCGTTATATTAACCGAATGTATGGCACAGATTGGTGTGGTATGCCTTGGAATATATTTATTAAATAATGAATTTAACAAGAAACCAGCAATTGCCTTAACATCAGCAGAAACTGAATTTTTAAGACCGGTATATCCTGATGAAAAAGTTACTGTGATCTCTGAAAAAATATATTTCCGTTTTGGTAAATTAAAATGCCGGACATTAATGCTAAATAATGCCGGAGAAGAAGTATGCAGGGCGACAATAGCAGGTATAATAAAGCAAGAATAATGAACAGGAGGGTTGTAATAACAGGAATGGGTGTAGTTGCTCCTAACGGTGTTGGGCTGGCCGAATTTACACATGCTATAAAGAATGGTATCTCAGGTATACGATATGACAGGCAACTTGAGAGTCTTGAATTTTCATGCAGAATTTCAGGTACACCTCAGATT
>JBQGDS010000185.1:0-2262 GCA_052039185.1 Flavobacterium sp. | reverse complement strand
TACACAGGCTTATGTATCGTTGGGGTTTCAGCAACGGGAAAAATGTAGTGCAAACAGAAAAAGATGCTAAAAGGCTTTTTCCCGAAGAATTATGGAATGACCTCCACCTTCAGATTATATGGTACGGCAGGCAGTATTCTCCCGCACGCGGATGGGATCTTGAAAAAGATGTTATTACACGCACAATTGGCCGTAAATCAGTAATAGACGAGTATTATAATAAAAAAACCTCCCGTTAATTGCGGGAGGTTTCCTTTTAATTAGCTATGCATTCAAACTTAAGGTTACCCGAGGTTTTAACTACTTTAAGTGCCTTAGAGTAGTTTAAAATGAAATCTATTGTTTCTTTTTTAGGTAACATCTTTTTTGGAGCTGCTAATTTTTTTTCAGAGTAGATTTTTGCCATGTATAAGTTGTTTATTTACCTATACAACGCCAAGCAGCTTCCAAATATTGTTTAGTTTGTCAAAATAATTTTATTTTTTTCAATAACCTTCCTCAGGTTCATCAGTGCGTATCGCATACGCCCCAATGCAGTATTAATGCTAACCCCTGTTAAATCGGCAATTTCCTTAAAACTTAAGTCCTGGTAAATACGCATTTGCAACACCTCTTTCTGATCATCGGGAAGCTCTTCAATAAGCCTTTGCAGGTCACTTTCTACCTGCTCGGTAATAATCCTGTTCTCCACATTAGGGCTGTTATCGGTCATTATCGAAAAAATTGAAAACTCCTCAGTTTCACGGTACATTGGCATTTTCTTATTTTTCCTGAAATGATCTACAATCAGGTTGTGCGATATACGCATTACCCACGGCAGGAATTTCCCCTCTTCGTTATACGAATTGGATTTTAGCGTACGGATAACCTTAATGAAAGTATCCTGAAAAATGTCATCGGCAATATCACGGTCAGAAACCTTTGAATAGATAAAACCGTAAAGTTTTGATTGGTGTCTTTTAATTAGTACGGCAAGAGCGCTTTCGTCTCCACCTACATAATTTTTCACTAAGACAGCGTCAGGGATTACAACATTAGCCATAGCAACAACTTTTTAGCGTTTTTTGAATTGATTTTGGTAAAATTCAGAAACTGGGTTCCTAAAAAGTAGATTTATCCTATAAGCAATGTTAATTTTAAATTAATGATATGCCAAATATACCATAAAAAAAAATTAAAAAACAAACACAAATTAAAATTTTAACATATTCAGCACAATAAAATAACTGTTTAACAGCAAAAACAACAGTTTTATAAGTAATTTCATTTTAAAATTACAACCTTAATAAGATACCTCTTACACTATTTTTTCTCCCCGCTTCAGCCTATATAATGTTTTAATGATACGTTCGCGTTTTGTTTCTTCCCTCTTTGCAGAAAATATCCAGTCGCAGCACATTTTCTGCTCCCATCTTTTTCTGGAAGTAAAAGCTTTTAAAGCGCCGGGCTCATCTTCCAGGTGTTGCTTAAACTCTTCCGGTATTTCAAAAACTGAATTATCAGCATACAGTGTTATATATACATAGTCTCCCGCTTCCTTACCTATCTTTTCCGTATATCTGCTTTTACTGCCAACAGCAAATTACCGTTTCCCATAGGCATTAGCGTATAGGATTTAATTTCGTAGCTGTCAATTGTTCCTTTCACTTTTACCACACCAAAAGGCATATCGCTACGCGGTATTTCACTAATTTCTGCATACGTCCATCCGCCTTTACCGCTAAAGCGCTGCAATAAGTATTCTTTGTCAACAAGCGGTTTATTTTCCATCCTGAGTGAATTTTACGGTTTGCCCCAAAGGTTCAATTTTAATCGCCCTGCCCATTACAAGTGCGCGGTTATCTTCACTATGCCCCGCAGGAAAACCAAAATAAACAGGGCAGTCAAAATGCTCAAGGGTTATTTCGTGGCAGGTTTTACCAAACGGAATTGTAGAATTTTTAATATCAATCATATCGCCAACAATTACGGCTTTCAGGTTACTGAATTTGTCTGCCCTTTTCAACGAAATAAGCATACGGTCATAATGGTAAAGGTATTCATCAATATCTTCAATAAATAAGATTTTACCATCCGTATCAATTTCAGAATCAGAACCAATGGTTGCATACAGCATAGAAAGATTTCCGCCAACTAAAATATCTTCAATCGCCTCGCCTGCTCTGTTCAGGCTATCGGCAGGAATTTCATATTGAAGGCTTTCGCCAAATAAAGCTTTACGAATACTCTCTGATGAGTCGGGTCTACTTTTAGGATATCCCT
>JBQGDS010000184.1:0-24423 GCA_052039185.1 Flavobacterium sp. | reverse complement strand
AATAGCATGGGATAAGCCGGTACAGGTTTTTGTGGTAAGCGAAGCAGGGGCATCGGTATATTCGGCTTCTAAAATTGCGCGCGACGAGTTTTCAAGTTATGATGTTACCGTGCGCGGTGCGGTTTCAATAGGCCGTCGCCTAAGCGACCCTTTGGCCGAGTTGGTAAAAATCGACCCAAAGGCAATAGGAGTGGGGCAGTATCAACATGATGTTGACCAGGCCATGCTGAAAGGAGAGCTCGACACGGTAGTAATGCGCTGTGTGAACAGTGTGGGTGTTAACATCAATACGGCAAGTAAGTCACTGCTGGGCTACGTGTCGGGCATAGGCGAAAAGCTGGCTGAAAACATTGTTGCGTACCGCAGTGAAAACGGCCCTTTTGAAGACCGTAAGCAACTAAAGAAAGTCGCCAGGCTGGGCGAGAAGGCCTATCAGCAGGCAGTGGCGTTTATCCGTATTCCTAATGCAAAGAACCCGCTGGATAACAGCGCTGTGCATCCGGAAGCCTATCCGGTAATAGAAAAAATGGCGAAAGACATGAAGCTCAAAACCGCCGACCTGGTTGCCAATAAAGAAGCCATTGCCAAAATTGCCATTAAAGATTATGTTACCAAAGATATCGGTGAGCTGAGCCTGAAAGACATTTTAAAAGAACTGGAAAAGCCAGGGCTCGACCCTCGTAAATCGGCCAAGGTGTTTGAGTTTGACCCCAACGTAAAAACAATAAAAGACCTGCGTACCGGAATGATACTGCCCGGCATTGTAAACAATATTACCAATTTCGGCTGTTTTGTAGATGTGGGCATAAAGGAAAGCGGGCTGGTACATATCTCGCAATTAAAGGAAGGATTTGTTAGCGATGTAAACGAGGTAGTGAAGCTTCACCAGCATGTTACCGTAAAAGTGGTTGAGGTGGATGAAGACCGTAAGCGTGTTGCGCTGACTATGATAATATAGTAACAAGTGTTTGATTTTCAGGTTAATATTTGTAAGTTAGCAATATATTAACCCTAAAATCATACACATATGAAAAAAATTACTATTGCATTATTGCTTTTACTAAGCCCAGTATTGGCCTGGAGCCAGCTAAGCTGTGACGGTGCTGTACAGCTAACAGATGGCTATACAGAAATGGGTATTACCACACCGGGAACAGGTTCAGGCCCGGGTTCGTGGGTAACATCAGCTACGCTTTGCGGTACAGCGGGGCAGTACCACCACAACTGTTTTACATCGGTAGGCGATGATTATGTGTTTTCCTACACTACCGGTGCAACAGCAGGTGAAACGGTTGCATTTACTATACGGACAAACATTAATTACATCGGGCTGCTTGCTTTTACAGGTTGTAACGGCACGGTGTTTAACGGATGTGTTGACTGGAAATATGCTCCTACCCAAAATACAACCATGACAGTTACAGCATCAAATTTACCGGCTAACCAAACAGTTTATTTTGGTGTGGGTATTTGGTCTACGCCCAACAACCTTGCTTTTGATGTAATGAGCTTTACGGTAACGCATCCTACAGGGAGTACCCAGGAGCAGGGTAAAAATGGGTTTTCGGTTTTCCCGAACCCTGTTAATGATATTTTGAAACTTTCATACAGCAGTCCTATCGAAACGGTTGAAGTATACAACATGCTGGGCCAGCAGGTAATGCGTAAGGAGTTTAATGAAAACGAAGTAATGCTTGATGTACAGCAGCTTCCGGCCGGTAATTATACGGTAAAAGCAAAATCAGGTGGGGCAGTTACTACAGAAAAAATAGTGAAGATTTAAAAAAATCGGAGTATAATAGAGCCTTTCAAACGAAAGGCTTTATTTATTGAAGCATTTGCTTAATTATAAATTCGTTTTCAAGCTGTAGTATATTTTTCTTTTTATTAGCAAGAGATGATAATAATGGAATTTTTGTAAAACCGTTATAATAATAGTCCATATGTAAAATGTACATCTCACCCCTCTTGAAGTCCTTTGTACTTATAAGCCTGTCAATTTTTTGTAGTACTAAAGGATCTTTAACCAACTTAACGATATTGTTATAATAGTTATTAGTTAAAGTCTTATACGATTTTCCTTCTGCTGTTAGTTCATTATTTTCGAAGAACGGATTTTCTCCAGATGATTCAATATTTTTTTCAAGCTTTTCTATGTAAAGCAAGTATTCAGCTGTAAGGTCATGATAATTTTTTGCATAAGGTATCTTTCTATTTTTCAGCTGTTTTAAAAGTATATTATTTTCTTTTTTCAGAATAATATATATACTGTCATTGTCAATTTTTTGTAAATGACACATTTCCTCTGCAATACAGGGCTCCTCATTTTTGTCACCACACGAAAACAATAAAAATGATACTAGTAAAATGCTAGTATAAAGTAGGTATCTCATTATGCAAATATAAAAACCCCTATATGAACTTCATGTAGGGGTTTTAATTATTATAGGATAAACTATTAAAGTTTATTCTCTTCCTGTGTTTGTTTTTTAGATGTTGCAGGCTGGTCATCTTTAGCGGCATTTTTAAATTCTTTAATGCCCGATCCTAATCCTTTCATAAGCTCAGGTATTTTTTTACCTCCAAAAAGAAGTAAAACCACAGCAATTATCAGTATCCATTCCGTTAGGCCAAATTTTCCCATGACAAAAAGTTTAAATTCTAAAGGGCAAAGGTAACTATAAAATGTATCTCAACAAGTATTTACAAGAAATATTTGCTTTTAGTCTGCGTTAAAATAAACATTTAACAGGGTAAATGTCATGCACAATGTTTTATGGGGAAGGATGGCGGTTTACATTTCAGGGATTGTTATATTTGTCAATTAAAGTAGTGGTATGTCGGCAAAAAGGCTAAAAAGGCAGATACTTAAAAAGAAACTGTTTACCAAGAACCGCCTGGTAATTCTTAACGAAGAAACCTTTGACGAGATTTTCTCGCTCAAGCTTAACCTTATGAATGTGTTCGTAGGGCTTACAACCGTAAGCATTGTAATGATTGCGCTTACCACCTATATTATTGCTTTTACCCCACTCAGGGAGTATATTCCCGGTTACGCATCTACACAGCTTAAGAGGCAGGCTACCCGTAATGCCCTTAAAACAGATTCGCTTCAAAAAATCATAAACGAAAACAGCGTATATCTTGCGTCAATAAAAAAAGTGCTTTCGGGCGATATTGAACATACTAAGCTGAGCCGCGATTCTATAAAACCGGGCGAGCAGCCGGATGATGCCAATATAGACCTGAAACCTACAAAAGCCGAAATGAAGCTTAGGGAGCAGGTGGCACTTGAAGACAAGTATAATGTATTTGAAAAAGCGCAGCCAAAGGTTAACCTGGTGCTTTTTGCTCCTGTGAAAGGACATATCACTGAGCAATACAATACAAAGAACAGGCATTATGCGGTTGATATTGCTTTGGCTAAAGATACGCCTATAAAATCGGTAGCCGGAGGTACGGTTATTTTTGCCGACTGGACGCCAACTAACGGCAACGTAATTATTGTAAGGCATAACGACGGAATTATATCAGTCTATAAACATGCAGCATCACTAACCAAAGACCAGGGTGACGTAGTACGTTCGGGCGAGGTTGTGGCACTGGCAGGATCTACAGGTACACAGTCAACCGGGGTGCACCTGCATTTTGAGCTCTGGAAAGACGGTTACCCTATAGACCCAACACAATTTATAGATTTTGAATAACGATCTTCACGCATATACAGATAACGTAGCTATAATAGTTGGGCTTATATACCTGGCTGCTGCCGGTATAATGTATAAATGGCCGGCTAAAAAAATAAACGGGTTATATGGCTATCGTACCGAATCATCTATGAAATCGCAGGAACGATGGGACTTTGCACAGCATTATGCAACAAGGCAAATGGCAAGGGGAGGACTTGCAGTATTCATTGCAGGAATAATAATGGCTAACCTGCCTATATCCATTTTAGCAGTTACAATCGTTGGGAGCATCCTTATATTGTTACAATGTTTTTTTATGATACGATTTACAGAACGCGCCCTAAGGGAAAAATTTGATAATTAATATTATAGCACAATGTCATTAAAAACATTAGGAGCTAAACTATTTGCAAAGATAATTAATGCCAAGACCCGTAAGTGGGCTGATAATCCTGTGGAAACGCAGCAAAAGGTTTTCAGGGAGCTGATTGCAAAAGCTAAAGGGACACAATTTGGGCAGGATCATAATTTTGCACAGGTACAATCGCATGCCGATTTTGTGAAGCAGGTGCCAGTACGGGATTATGAAGCGCTTCGGCCTTATGTTGACCGGATGGTTAACGGAGAGGAGAATATATTATGGCCGGGTAAACCGTTATATTTTGCTAAAACATCGGGTACTACATCAGGCGCTAAATATATTCCGCTTACTAAAGAGTCTATGCCTTTTCATATTGAGGCTGCGCGAAATGCCATACTCAGCTATATCCATGAAACAGGAAAGACTGATTTTGTAGACGGTAAAATGATATTCCTGCAGGGAAGCCCTGTGCTGAATGAAAAAAACGGCATAAGGCTTGGCAGGCTGTCAGGCATTGTAGCACATTATGTTCCTGGTTACCTGCAGCGCAACCGAATGCCAAGCTGGGAAACCAATATTATTGAAGACTGGGAAACCAAGGTTGATGCAATAGTAAAAGAAACGTACTACGAAGATATGTCGGTTATATCAGGCATACCGTCATGGGTACAGATGTACTTTGAAAAACTTCAGCAAAAGGAAGGTAAAAAAGTAGGCGATATATTTAAAAACTTTAGCCTTTTTATATACGGAGGTGTAAATTTTGAACCGTACCGTGCCAAGTTTGAAAACCTGATAGGGCGGAAGGTAGACAGTATTGAGTTGTTCCCGGCATCAGAAGGTTTTTTTGCCTACCAGGACTCTCAGTCCGAAAATGGAATGCTGCTGTTGCTTAATTCAGGTATTTTCTATGAGTTTATAAAAGCAGATGAATTTTTTACCGACAACCCAAAACGCTATACTATAGGCGAAGTAGAGCTTCATGTAAATTATGTGCTTATTATCTCTACCAATGCAGGGCTTTGGGCTTATAACATTGGCGATACGGTACAATTTACATCTTTAAAACCGTATCGGGTTATTGTAAGTGGAAGGATAAAACACTATATTTCGGCTTTTGGAGAGCATGTTATAGGCAAGGAGGTTGAAATGGCACTTAAACAGGCTATGGAAGGCAGCGTGGTAAGTATTAATGAGTTTACCGTAGCGCCGCAAATAACACCTGCCGAAGGGCTGCCCTACCATGAGTGGTTTATAGAATTTGAAAACGAACCGCAGGATCTGGATGCTTTCGCGCTGAAGATTGATGACGCTATGCGTGTGCAGAATGTATATTATGATGACCTGATAGCCGGTAATGTGCTGCGTACTATAGTGATCACAAAAGTGCAGAAGAACGGTTTCCAGGAATATATGAAATCCATAGGTAAGCTTGGAGGGCAAAACAAGATACCGCGCCTGAGCAATGACCGTAAAATTGCGGATATCTTAACGCAGGCGCACACAGATTAAGTAACTAAAAATAAAACCATACATTTGCCAATAAATTACGATTAATGCAAGAAATTAAAAATATATCACGTTCCCGCGCGCAGGAATCATCAGCAGCTGTTGAAAGGCTGTACATAACTATGCGCCATTTATTTAACAGGGGCTTCTACAAGCCAATGGGTGTATCGGGGGATACGCTCAGGGAAGCCCTGCTTTCGCTTCGCCCGGAAATTTACGGTTCAATCGCTGAAGAAAAGGTAGAGCTTAACGGATTGCTTTATGTTATAGAGCGCCTGCCGGTAGGTATTGAAGAATGCCGCTTTATTAACCTTACATCAGACGAAGGCTATTCAAAATCGCATTTCCAGGCCATAGTGCCTCCTAAAAGAAAACGTAACTGCTACCGTATTGATGATGAGCAGATGAATGTTGAGATAACACGTGGCCGTTCGGATATTTATGATATCCTTACGCATCTTACGTTCATTTTTATTGAATCGCACAAAATAAAAAACCGCGTACTGATTGATGATAATGGCGAGATTACACGTGACTGGCTAAAGCTGGAGCAGGCCATACAGCAAAACAAAAAACTTACACTGGTTGAAAGAGAAAAAGCCATATCACACGTATCAAATGTACTAGGCAGGACTTTTGCGGAAGTAATAGATATATACGATGCCTTTGCCACACCTACTGCGCCCGACAGGTTCCTTCATGTAATATACTGGCTTGGCAAGCTGGCTATTGAAGAAGCAATGGGCGGAGCCAAGAGAACCATTACTTTCAGCCCGATATTGCGTGAAAGGTTGGGGCATCATATCCATGGTGAAATATGGGCTAATAATATAAAGACCGTATTAAAACAAAACGGCCTGCTGGAAAGGCCTATACACATCATCAGTGCGAACATGCACAGTGTAATGAACTCCATATTTGCTACTCCGCTGCTCAAGTCAAAATTCAAGGATAAAGATGATTTCTTTATTTATGAAGAACTGAGTAAAGGCGGTAACAGTGAGCTGAGGAAGAAGGTAGAAGATGTTGCCCTTAAATCAGGTATGATAGCTATGCCCGATACATCGGGCACAAACATTGACGTACAGATATTTGACACCGAGAAGATTGACTTTTCAAAAACAACGTTCCCAACTGCTAAAATTAGCGGGCAAAAGCCTGTAATAATAGTAATGGATTATGCGTTTGGAGAGCAGGCTTATGAAACTATAGATGAATTACTCAAGCCTTTTAAAGAAGGTAAAAACAGGACACTGGTTAATGTAGAGTCGGTTTCTATAATGGGTAAAGCCGGTATTCTTGAAGGTAATAAGGGTGATATCATGATACCATCGGCACATATTAACGAAGGTACGGGTGATAACTATCCGTTTGAAAATGAGCTTACAGGCGATATGTTCGAAGGACAGGGAATACCCGTGTACAGCGGCCCTATGGTTACAGTTTTGGGTACATCGTTACAAAATAAAGACCTCTTGAAATTCTTTAACGAATCTACCTGGGGTGTTATAGGCCTTGAGATGGAAGGCGCCTATTACCAAAAAGCCATTCAGTCGGCTTCTAAAATTAGAAAAAGCATTAACCCTGATGTAAAAGTGCGTTATGCTTATTACGCATCAGATAATCCATTAGAAACAGGAAGTACGCTGGCATCAGGAGGTTTAGGTACAACAGGCGTAAAGCCTACTTACCTTATTACAATTAAAATCCTTGAACAAATATTTAATATTTAATAATACATGGCACAACAAACTAACAATGCCGATCAGGAAATAGACCTTGCTCAGGTATCACAAAAAATAAAAGGATCAATATCCCGCTTTGGATTATCAGTTTTTGAATTTTTACTTTTTATAAGACGAAATATAATAATTCTTGCGATATTGTTTATAATTGGTGCAGGTGTTGGTTATTACATGGACAAAAAAACCAAGGTATATGACCATAGCATAATAGTAACACCAAATTTTGGCAGTGTTGACTATCTATACTCAAAAGTTGCGCTGATAGAGGCAAAGCTTAAGGAAAGAGATACACTTTTTCTTAAAAGTATAGGAATTAAAAAGCCTAAAAGGTTATTAGATATTGAAATTAAGCCTATTAATAATGTATATGATTTTGCCAGCCAAAGAACAACAAACTTTGAGTTATTAAAACTAATGGCCGAAGATGGTAACATCACTAAAGTTATTGATGACCCTGTTACAAGTAAAAATTATTTTTACCACAGGATATTGCTTTCTACTAAAGATAAGGCTGATGAGGCAATACTTATAGAGCCAATAGTTAGTTATTTAAATGATAGTGATTATTATAAGCAGATACAAAAACAGGAACGTATCAACCTTGAAATAAAGTTACAGCAAAATGATTCAATAATCAGGCAGATTGACGGTATACTTAACTCATTTTCGGCCAGGGGCGGTGCTAATAAAGCGGGTAGTCTTGTATATAATGAAAATACTGAACTGAGCGATATCATTAAAAATAAGGACGAACTTATTACAGAAAAGGCACGACTTAATGTATCTAAAATAAATCAGGATAAAATTGTAAAAGATACCAGCATAGCACTCAACATGCGTAATAAAGAAGGTGTTAACGGTAAGGCAAAATTTGTTTTACCTGTGCTGCTTGTAGGGCTATTCCTTTTAGGCGGAATATTTGTAAGATTCATAAAAAGGCAGTCTAAACTGCGTAAGTCAGAAGAATAAAATGCAGACGATTTTAATTACAGGAGGGGCAGGATTTATAGGTTCTAACTTTGTATTACATTTTCTTGAAAACAACAAAAATGTAAAAGTTGTAAATCTTGATGCCCTTACATATGCCGGAGATCTGGCTAATCTTGAAGAAGCAGGGCAATATTCTAACTACGAGTTTGTAAAGGGAGATATATGCGATATTGGCTTTATACAAGAGTTATTTAAAAAACATGATTTTACCGGTGTTATTCATTTTGCTGCCGAATCGCATGTGGATAATTCAATATCAGGGCCTGAGGCTTTTGTAAGGACTAATGTTTTGGGTACTTTCAACCTGTTGGAAACAGCGCGTAAACAGTGGATGACTGCTCCGCAACAGTATAAAGATGAATATAAAAACTGTAGGTTCCATCATATCTCAACCGATGAGGTTTATGGAACGCTGGGAGCCGAAGGTTTATTTACTGAGGAAACGCCTTATGCACCTAACAGCCCTTACAGCGCATCAAAGGCAGGATCAGACATGCTTGTACGCAGCTACTTCCATACATATGGAATGAATGTAGTTACCACCAACTGTTCTAATAATTATGGCCCTAAACAGCATATTGAAAAACTAATACCAACAATAATAAGGAAAGCAATAAGTGGCGAAAATATCCCTATTTATGGAGATGGTCAAAATGTAAGGGATTGGCTGTATGTGCTGGATCATTGTAAAGGAATTGAATTAGTATATAATACAGGTAAAGCAGGGGAAACCTATAATATAGGTGGCAGAAATGAGCGTAATAACCTGTACATAGCCAATACAATTTGCGAACTGCTTGACCAAATGAAGCCTAAAGCCGAAGGCACCTATAAAAACCAGATAACTTTTGTAAAGGACAGGCCGGGGCATGACCTGCGTTATGCTATAGATGCTACAAAGATTGAAACAGAATTGGGCTGGAAAGCTGATGAGAATTTTGAAACCGGTATTGTCAAAACCATTGAATGGTATCTTGAAAAATTAAAGTAAATATGAAAGGTATTATACTTGCAGGAGGTTCGGGTACAAGGCTTCATCCGCTTACTTTAGCAGTAAGTAAGCAGCTTATGCCAATTTATGATAAGCCTATGATATATTATCCGCTGTCTACATTGTTATGGTCAGGGATTAATGAAATACTTATAATATCAACCCCACATGACTTGCCACTGTTTCGCCAGTTGTTAGGTGATGGGAGCAGTTTAGGCTGCCGTTTTGAATATGCTGTTCAGGAACATCCTAACGGACTGGCTGAAGCATTTATAATAGGTAAAGAGTTTATAGGTAATGATAAGGTTGCGCTGATATTAGGAGACAATATTTTTTACGGTACAGGCCTTTCTGATCTGCTTCAGGCTAATAATAATCCTGAAGGCGGAATTATTTATGCTTATCATGTACATGATCCGGAGCGTTATGGTGTTGTAGATTTTGATGAAAATGGCAAAGTACTCTCAATAGAAGAGAAGCCGGAGCATCCAAAATCAAACTATGCTGTGCCGGGTATTTATTTTTATGATAATGATGTAGTGGAAATAGCTGCTAATATTAAGCCTAGCCACAGGGGCGAGCTTGAAATTACCGATGTTAACAAAGAATACCTTAACCGAGGCAGGTTAAAAGTAAGTATACTTGATCGTGGCACTGCCTGGCTTGATACAGGCACATTTAATTCGCTAATGCAGGCAGGACAGTTTGTACAGGTAATTGAAGAGCGCCAGGGCCTTAAAATAGGAGCTATTGAAGAGGCCGCATACAAAATGGGCTTTATAGACAAACAACAACTGAAAAAACTTGCCGAACCATTGCTTAAAAGCGGTTATGGTAAACATTTAATAAGTATTATAGATTAAGCATGACTGTTACTCAAACTCCGCTGGAAGGCTGTGTTGTAATTGAACCCAGGGTTATTAATGATGACCGGGGTTATTTTATGGAAAGTTTCAATGAAAGCCGTTTTGAGGCAGAGACCGGTCATAAAGTACACTTTGTGCAGGATAACCAGTCTTACTCATCACGAGGTGTATTACGTGGCCTGCATTATCAGGCTGGTGAACATGCACAGGCAAAGCTGGTACGTGTTCTACAGGGCGAAGTTTTGGATATTGCGGTTGATGTAAGGCCGGGCTCTGAAACTTTTGGAAAGCATTTCTCTATTGTCCTTTCGTCTGAAAATCAGAAGCAGCTGTTTATACCCCGTGGTTTTGCACACGGATTTTTGGTAGTAAGCGAAACCGCAATATTTTTTTATAAATGCGATAATTTTTATAATAAAGAATCCGAAGGCGGTATTATTTACAATGACCCTGCTTTGGGGATAGATTGGAATATGACTTCTGATGAATTAATAATATCCGATAAAGATAAAGTATTGCCTAACCTTCAAAATGCACTGCCGGTATGGTAGTGCTGGTAACAGGTGCTTCAGGCCAGCTAGGGCAGGCATTACAGCATGTGGCAGTTAATCATCCTGATATTGAATTTCATTTTGTATCATCATCAGAACTGGATATAACTGATAAGGTAAGCGTAGCTTCCTGTTTCAGGAAGCGAAAGCCTGACGCCTGTATAAATGCAGCGGCTTATACCGCAGTTGATAAAGCTGAAAGTGAACCTGAAAAAGCTTTTGCTGTTAATGTGACCGGTGTAAAAAACCTGGCCGAAGTATGTAAAGAGCATAATGTGTTAATGCTGCACATATCTACTGATTTTGTTTTTGATGGAACTAAACGTGAGCCATATACTGAGGATGATATTCCTAATCCGCAAAGCGTTTACGGAAAAACAAAATTACAGGGAGAGCAGGAAATTCAAGCTGTCCTTACAAAATATTATATTGTCCGTACGTCTTGGGTATATTCACAGTTTGGTAATAATTTTATGAAAACAATGATTCGCCTTGGGCAGGAAAGGGATTCGTTAAATGTAGTAAATGACCAGACCGGCACACCTACAAATGCTGTAGATCTTGCAGAAGCTATTATTTCCATTCTTAAAAGTGATAAAGAAGCCTTTGGTATTTACAACTACAGTAACGAAGGCAGTTGCAGCTGGTATGATTTTGCAAAAAAAATATTTGAGGTTAATAAAATTACCATAGATTTACAGCCAATTGCTACATCAGCTTATCCTACACCGGCTAAAAGGCCTGAATACAGCGTGCTGGATAAGAGAAAAATAACAGCGACATTTAATATTGTCAATAATAATTGGAATGATAGAGTCCTCAAAATAAAGTCATAATGGATATATCAGAATTTTCGAGATTAGATAATAAAAGCTCATACCTAAGGCATCCGTGGGAAACTGCCCGAAAAAACATACTTCATACCTTTCTTAAAAAATCGGGTATAGCTTTTCCTATAAAGAGGATAGTAGATATTGGCAGTGGAGATGCTTTTGTAATACATACATTGCTGGCAGAAGGACTAGCGGAGGAATACTTTGCTATTGATACAGCCTACACAGTGGAAGTGATTGAGCAGCTGAAGATAAATAACAATAATAGTGCCCTTATTTATGTGCAGGATTTGGATGAATATTTCAATAAATACAAAACGGATAGCGAAACGCTGTACTTGTGCATGGACGTTTTAGAACATTTGCATGATGAGGATGTGATATTGAAACATTTTACACAAAAGAATGATAATTATTTCTTTTTTGCTGTACCTGCATTTCAATCAGTCTTCTCACAACATGATGTGTTATTGGGTCATTACCGGCGATATACATTGCCACAATTAGTAAATGTTTTAGATAAGTATAATTTTTCAATAAAAAGTAAGGGCTACTATTTTACCAGCCTTTTATTATTCCGCTGGGTAGATAAACTTCTAAAAAAAGATAAAGAAGCTTCTATTGATAATTGGGAAGGAAGCAAATTAAAAACCCGCATTATAACCTCTGTACTTAATATTGATTTTTTTATAACACGCATGTTTAAAAAAATGGGTATACATATTAAAGGACTATCCTGTTATTGCTTATGCAAAAAATAGCTATTATAATTCCGTGTTATAACGAAGAAAAAAGAATTGAACAGGTAAATATTGATTACTTGGTTAATCATACCAGTGCTTCAATATATTTTGCAAATGATGGAAGTACAGATAACACTATCGGCATTATAAATGATTTTGCTATTAAGCATAAGGAACGTTGTTTTGTACTCGACTATCAAAAAAACGAGGGGAAAGCACAAACTATTTTTAAAGCGGTAAATCATATTAATCAATCTGGTAACTATATATATATAGGATACTTTGATGCTGACTTTTCTACACCGGCGCACGAATTAAAAAGACTATTAGACATTTCGGAAAGCAATAATCAGGAATTTATTTTTGCATCCCGTGTATTACTTTTAAATTCAGGTATAAAAAGAAAAGTTCTTCGTCATATTATAGGGAGAGTTATAATAACTCTTATAAATATAAAATTTAAGCTTGGAATATATGATACTCAATGTGGTGCTAAATTATTTTCGGCCACGATGATTAAGTATGCATTTGCCACGCCTTTTCATACTTCCTGGCTGTTTGATGTTGAAATATTTATACGACTTAAAAAAGCCGGTTTCTTAAACCTTGGTAAAGAAGTGCCAATATATAACTGGAGAGATGTGGAAGGCTCAAAACTGGGATACAGAACAGCGCTCAAAATTTTTAAGGAACTTTATAAGCTCAGGAAACACTATTAAAATGAAAAAATTTATAAAAGATAATCTATATCTGATTATTATAATAATTATAGCGCTGGCATTAAGATGCTATAAGCTTGATTTTCAAAGCATGTGGATAGACGAAATATTCTCAGTAATACAGGCCGATCCAAAAAATTCATTCGCAGGCATCTACTCTTTTTTAAAGGCTACTGATCCTCACCCACCTCTTTATTACTTTAGCCTGAAGGTGTTCTTTACAATTTTTGGCTATACTTCTTTTGCAGCAAGATTATTTTCAGCATTACTTGGTATTGCAGGTATATTGGCATTATATGGTTTTTCAAAAGAATTATTTAATAAGCGTGTAGGACTAATCGCTTCAATCTTAATCGCGGTTAACTGGTTTCATTTATTTTACTCTCAGGAAGCACGTATGTACTCAATGCTTTTCTTAACTACAATCATATCATTTCACGGATTGGTAATTTTTATTAAAAGGCCTGCAATTAAAACTGCTCTTATATATGCAATACTTACTCTGTTAATGATATACACACAGTTTTTTGCATTGTTCACTTTAATATCTCAGTGCTTTATACTATTATATTTCATAATCAGGCCATACAGGGTAAAGCCTTTATTATTTTTTAAATATTGCCTTATAGCCGGAGTAACCATTGCATTATTATACCTGCCTGCACTGTTTATTTTTTTACAAACCTTTAAAAGAACATCTATTTGGATCCAGCTACCCGGATTAGACGTATTTACATATATGTTCAGAGAGTTCTTTGGATTTAATGAAAGTGTATTATTTATAATAAATATTGCTGTGTTATTCTTTATTTTAAAACTATTTAAGCGCATTCCCAACAATAGCCTAGCAATCAATCCTGAAAAAGAAAAGCAGGTATTTTCGGTATTTTTACTTACAGTTTGGGTAGTAATTACATTATTAATACCCCTTATTAGTTCCTATGTTAATCTTCCGATGATTGTTAACAGGTATTTCATTAATATTCTGCCAGCTATTATTATAGTTATTGCTGCAGGAATTTATTATATACAAAATAGGGTAGTGCAAACAATGATCGTTGTATTATTTGTGGTTTTTTCATTAACTGACATTTTTATTGTAAAGGATTATTATAACAAGCCTACCAAGTCACAATTCCGTGAATTAGCAAATGTGATTAAAGAAAAAAACTACAATGATACGCCTGTAGTAGCCTACTGGAGTTGGCTCATACCTTATTATTTCAGAGATTCAGAGATTCAGGTTAAGCAATATACATTTAAGGATTATATTAAAGCATTGCAAAATAATGAGATACAGCATACATCATTTTGGTATATGGATGGAAATTCGAGACCGTATGATCTATCTGACGCTGAGACAGAGTTTTTAAATAAAAATTATATACTTAAAGAAAAACTTGATTATGTTGATGCATGGGCCTACCATTATGAATATATACACACTGTGGGTAGGGCGAATGATGATTTTGAGCTTAAGAAAAAGTTTAAAGGAGCACAATATGATAATTTTGGCAATATTGCTTTGTACAGTAACAGTACATTAATAACTGATTTTTTTAATTTTAAAGAAGGAAAATATAAGGTTATACTGTCAGGCACAAGTCTTCCTGAAAAACCTATTGATAACGTTAATGCCCACTTGATGTTGAAGGCGAATGGTAATATTTTGGCAGACATATATTTATCACCTGATGCTTCAAAACAATCAAATGAATTTGAGTTTATTGTAGACAATGAAAAAAAATTAAGATTCCAAATTATATATGATAATGATTTGTTTAAAGATGGAAAAGACAGAAACGCAATTATTAATTCAATAAAAATTTTAAAAGTGAATTGATATAAATATTTTTATACATTTGTCTCAAAATTAATCACCCGACCATGAAAAAAGTAGTTTTATTAACACTATCGTTAATTGCTTTTGTTACAGTTTCTTGTAAAGATGACAAAAAACAGGAAACAAACGACCAGCCGGAGCAAAAAGAAGCTCCTGCTAAGGAAAATTTTTATGTTGAAATGGATGCGCAGGCTGACAAAAAAGACGATTTGGCACTCTATTATACAGAGGACGGCACAAATAACTATACTCCTGAAAAAGCCTTATGGAGAACTGTTAATCCTGGAGAACAGCAAACATTAGTTTATGATTTGCCGTTAAATGTATTGCCAAGCAATATCAGACTTGATTTTGGAACCAATAAAGCTCAGGAATGGGTTACTGTATCGAGAATAAAATTTGCACACCAAGGAAATAATTTTGAAATAAAAGGATCAGAGTTTCTTCAATATTTTGATAACAACGTATTCAAGACAGAAGTGGACAGCGTAAAAGGTACCATTACATTTAAAAAAGACGGAAATACATATGTTACACCATATTACACGCCAAATGTTAAGCTTGTAGAAAAATTATCAGAATTATCTGTTGAAAAGCATTAATTGTTTTAATTTATAAAAATAAAAGAAACTACAGGTTGCTTACTTGTAGTTTCTTTTGTTTTATACCCTGCCGATTGCTTTATGATTATACTCCAAAAAATAAAAGAGGCAAAACAATTACATAAACTATTTGTTTATGGATTTGGGCAATTATTTAATCTCGCTACACCTTTACTGATTATACCCTACATAGTAGCTTGCTGTGGGGAAGAAAATTTTGGTAAAACAGCCATAAGCCTATCCATATTTTTATTTTTAATTGTATTTATTGATTATGGTACTGACCTTACAGGTGTTAGAGAAGTAGCTATAAACAGGAATAACAGGGATAACCTAAAAAAAATACTTTTACAAAGCTATTCGGCGCGGTTTATAAATTTATTAATAGTAATTACAATAGCATTTTTTGTATTTACTTATGTACCTTTTTTTGCCCGGGAAAAATATATGTACATCTTTGGTGTAACAATACTTTTAGGACAGTATTTAAGCCCAGTATGGTTTTTGCAAGGTATTGAAAATGTATTATGGATAACTATTCTGAATATTATTTCCCGAAGTATTTACGTTGCAGCAATTTTTTTATTTATTAATACCCCAGATCATTATATCTATGTAAACTTCTTTATGGGACTGGGTATGTTTACAGCCAATCTGTTTTTTTTGATAGTAATTTTTGTAAAATATAATGTTAGTTTAAAGAATATTGATATTTATCAAATCAAGCTATATTTAAAAGGTAATTTATCTATTTTCAGTTCTCAGTTTTTTACAGCCATACAGTTAAACGCCCCGGTTTTCCTTATTGGTTTTTTTGGAAGTAATTTGCTTGCGGGGCAATACAGGATTATTGAACAGATAATATTGATGTTTAAAACATACATATTTTTATTTTTCAATTTTCTCTTCCCAAAAATTTGCTTTTTGCTGCAACAAAATAAATTAACAGGCCTTAAAACATGGCTGATATATAATTTAGGGAACTTTATATTTGTTACAATTTCTATGGGTGTATTGTGGCAATATTCTGATTATGTAGTTGCATATTTTAATTCTGCAGACATACAATACATGGCAGGCCTGCTTAAAACAGCTGTTTTTATACCTATAGCAATGGTAGTGGCCATAGCGCTAAAACAATTAGTGCTCGCTTGGAATTATACAAAAAACTATTTTAGAGCGACAGTATTTGCAGTTACTTTAAACCTTGTTGCAATAATATATGTGCTGCAGGATAATGATATTAATAACGTATTTTATTTATTGTTTTTATATGAACTATTGTTGATATTATTATATATTGCAATCGTTAGGAACAATATATGGAGGGGCAAAAACAATAGCGATGTTTAGAGGCATATTTCAATCATTTTTAAATAGAGCAGGTAAAAACTATACCATAGACAAGAATATCCCTTCAAGACTGATTGTGAAGATGCTAATCCGTCGGAGTATAATGCTTTTAAGGGGTATTATGGTATTGAGGAGAAAAGTATTTTTAGGCTACGGCTGTTCTATCAGCAATAAAAAAAATTTTTCATTTGGCAGAAATGTAACTATTGAATCTTACACAAAATTGGACGGATATTCGTCTGAAAAAATTATTCTTGGCGATAATGCAAAAATTGGAGCGTATTCTAACCTCCTTTCCACCAGTCATTTCTCTAAATTCGGAAAAGGAATGAAAATGGGCAATAATTCTTCGATTGGTGATTTTACGCATTTTGGAGCTCCTGGTGGACTTGAAATAGGCAATGATGTTATTATGGGCTCATATATAAGTTTTCATTCTGAGAATCATAATTTTGCCGACACTACAAAACTTATACGAGAACAGGGAACCACATCTAAAGGAATAAAATTAGGTAACAATATATGGGTTGGCGCTAAGGTAACATTTCTTGATGGTTGTGTTATAGGTAATAATTGTGTTGTTGCTGCAGGAGCGGTAGTTTCCGGTGTTTTTCCCGATAACTGCGTAATTGGCGGTGTTCCAGCAAAAATTATAAAAACTATAAGCAAAGGTGATGGGCAGGATTAATAAATCAACAATATACCATATCTTATTTGTTTTGTGTGTTGCTGTTCCTTCGCTAAACATTTATGAGCTCACGTTTGCAATATGGAGCATAACAATACTTGTAACATTAAAAGCAAAGTATTCTTTTAATTTTTTGAAATATTGTGCCTATTTTTTGCTTATACTTTTGATAGCCTTTTTTTCGTCATTTTTTAGGGATTATAAGTTATATGCGTACATAAAAGATATAACATTTCTGATTAAGCCTTTCCTTGGCTTACTTATAGGGTATCAATTATGTAAGCCGTATTTTACAAATCCTATAAGAATATTAATTAATACGTCTGTAATAATAAGTACTGCACATTTAATGGTAATTGCCTATTCGGTATTATTTTTAAATATAACCAATATGCATGTTTTACGGGATAAAGCAGGTTATTTTAACGATTATGAGGTGTATGGTTTAATATTAATTATATTCAGTACAAAATTTGGTGTACAACTTCCTGCGAAAACCAAAAGACTCTTTTTGATTATATCGGCAGTATCTGTGTTTATGTATCTGGCACGTACAAATTACATACAATTTATAATATTGTATTTGGCAGTAAAAGGATACTTTGTAATGACAAAATCGTCTGTAAAGGTATTTGCGTCACTTATTGCATTCACACTTATATCATATACAGTAATTTATAATGCGAATCCGCGTAGGGGTTCCAATGGCATCGAGGCATTTTTTTATAAAGTTAAGATCGCTCCTCTTGAAGCCTTCAAAACTAAGGTTAATGTTAATGACTGGCGTGACTTTAACGACAACTACCGGTCATATGAAAATATACTTACTATACGACAGGTTTCCAGTGATGGAACAGGCACTGTACTATTTGGGAGGGGATTAGGCTCATATATTGATTTAAAAAAAGAGGTCTGGCTGCAAACAAGTGAAATGAGGTATATCCCGTTTCTTCACAACGGCTTTATGACTGTATTCCTGAAATCAGGCATAATAGGCTTGCTGATTTATATATTCACAATTATATTCTTTTTCCGTCAAAAAGGGAATAATAATCCAATTGTAAAATACCTTAACCGTATATTATTTGCAACGGGATTATTCATGATCATATCAAACTGGGTTTTTCTTGGATTTTATAATCTGTTTGATACTAAGGTTATTTTAGTTGGATTTATTATTGCCTATAAAGAAAGAATTTTAAAAAGCATTACATGAAAAGTATTTTAGTAATACACCAGTCAAGCGAACTATATGGATCTGATAAAACCATACTTATGTTTTTATCAAAGTTAGATAAATCAAAGTTTTATCCTGTAATAATTCTTCCAGATGAAGGACCATTAAAAACGGAACTTGAGAAAGCCGGTATTAAAGTATACATTGCACCCGTACTTAAAGTGTATAGGAAAATGTTTACTCCTGTTAATTTGTTTTTATTTATTAAGCAATATAGGGCAGGACTTGCGGTAATTAAAAAGCTACATGAACAATATGACTTTAAGATTATCTACTCGCATACGCTAGCTGTTATGCTGGGTATTATATTTTCAAGAAAACACAGGATAAGTCATTTATGGCATGTACAGGAAATAATACCTAAGCCCAAATTATTTAACCGCATGTTTAAAAGATTGCTTGAACAAAAAAGCAACAATGTGGCAGTTTATGATTCTATACAGACTATGGATTTTTGGGCGGATAACAGACCCATACTTAAAAAAAAATCTATTGCAGTATGGAATGGTATTGATACTGAAAGTATACCATTATATACTCCTGAATCAATTAGGCAGGTACGATATGATTTTTTCAAGGCTCATGATAATGACATTGTTATTGGTCTTATAGGCCGTATAAATAGTTGGAAAGGACAACAATTATTATTGAAAGCTTTTGAAATTTTAACACAAACCTATAGTAATGTTCGTTTAGTATATGTAGGTTCGCCCCCTCCGGGCCAGGAATTTTTCCTTACAGAACTGCAGGATAAAATAAAATCTATAAAAGAACAGGATAAAGTTATTATTGTACCATTTCAAGAAGAGATATGGAAATTTTGGCATTCTATTGATATAGCAGTTGTACCTTCAACCTCACCCGAACCTTTTGGTATGGTAGCTATTGAGGCAATGAGTGCCCGTAAACCTGTAATAGCGGCAAATCATGGCGGGCTTACTGAAATAGTGCTCAATGGCGAAACGGGTTTTTTGTTCGAGCCTGGTAATGAGCGTGATTTAGCAACTTGCATTGAGAAGCTTATAAATGATGAAGAACTAAGCTTAGATATGGGCAATAAGGGATTTGTAAGAGTGAACGATGAATTTTCATTATCAAAACATGTTGAGAAATTTGAAAATATTTTCGCTAACCTATAAATATAATTAAAAAGTTAACTAAAAAAGCTATTTTTGCTCTATAAACAGGTATACTTGTAAATGAAAATTGCTATTTTAGGAACCCGAGGAATACCTAATCATTACGGAGGATTTGAACAGTTTGCAGAGTTTTTTTCTGTTTACCTGTCGCAAAAGGGACATGATGTATGGGTATATAATTCGCATAGCCATCCATATAAAGATAAAGTTTTTAAAGGTGTAAATATTATACATAAATATGACCCGGAACATCTTATAGGGTCGGCAGGCCAATATATTTATGATCTTAACTGCATACTTGATTCCCGTAAGAGAAATTTTGACATTGTCCTTCAGCTAGGCTACACAAGTAGTTCTGTATGGCATAAGTTTATGCCGAAAACATGTATTATAACCAACATGGATGGAATGGAGTGGAAAAGGTCAAAATATTCTGCATTAACAAGGAAAATCCTCAAAATATCCGAAAAACTTGCTGTAAAAAGCAGTGATTACTTGGTGGCCGACTCTGTAGGAATACAGGATTATATTAAGGAAGCATATGGAAGGAAATCAACCTATATAGCTTATGGTGCTGAAATTTTTTCAAAACCTGATGAGAGTATCTTGCAAAAATATGGTTTCGAAAAACATGATTATAACATGCTCATAGCACGTTTTGAACCCGAAAACAATTTACAGATGATACTTGATGGTGCCGTGCAAAGTACCGTAAAAAAGCCTTTTTTAGTTATAGGCAGGCATAATACATCCTATGGTGAATACCTGAAAAAAAGATATATTCAGCATAGTAACATTCATTTTATTGGAGCTATTTATAATTTAGAAGATCTTAATAACCTGCGCTACTTTTCTTCTTTGTATTTTCATGGTCACAGTGTTGGGGGAACAAATCCGTCGTTACTTGAAGCTATGGCTTCCGGCGCTTTAATAGCTGCTAATGATAATGAGTTTAACAGAGGTGTACTTAAAGAAAATGCATTTTATTTTTCTACATCTGCACAGGTAGCTCAAATTATAAATACTGTCATAAAAAGTGATAACTTGCGCTTAGTTGAAAATAATTGTGAAGCTATTGAAAAAGACTTCAGCTGGGATATTATAAATGGAAAATACCTCAAACTTTTTGAACAATGCCTGGCAGGATCTGCTGAAAGAGTGTAAGTCTTCATGGCAATTTGGAGCTATAATATTGCTTTTTATTTCCATTCCGCTTCCGTATGCCTACAGTAACATTGCGCTTGCTTTATTCTTTCTTACATCTTTTCAGGACATAACCAAAACAAGAATATCAGCATCTGTCACAGCGCTCATACCGGTCGTAATATTTCTGTTAATGGCTTTTTCGGTACTTTGGAGTATTAGCCCGGATACATCTTTAAAAGCCCTTGGCAAAAATATACCTTTCCTTCTTATTCCCTTAGCATTTATCATTAAACCAATAACCAGTATACAGGTAAGCAAACTATTGCATTACTATAGTTATAGTATGGTGGGTTTTACAATATATTATATCATTAGGGCAACAATAAGGTACTGTGCCCTTTATAATCGGGATGTTTTCTTCTACCACGAGTTAGTTACTAAAGATGTAAATGCTATACATGTTTCATTGTATTTTTCAATAGCATTTTTTTATTTCCTTACAAAGTTTAGCAGGGCAGCATTTTTATGTTTAGTTCTTTTAGGAAGTAGTATAGTATTGCTTTCATCAAAAAATATTATAATAGTAGTTTTTATACTTGCAACTGTACAGTTTTTCTTCTGCAATCGGTTAAGCTTCAGGAAACGTATAATTGTTACTACAGCATTAATTTCGATATTGGCGTTTATTGTATTCCTTCAGCCTACTCTCAGGGAAAGATTCATGATTGAAATAAAAACGGCATTTACTGAAAATACGGTTAACACAAATATTAGTGATAATACCGGAAAAGTATATAACATAAGTATTCGTGAAGCATGGGAAAATGAACGTTTTGAGTATAATGACTATTTTCCGGGAACAGCTTTTAGGGTATATCAGGCAAGAATATTTTTCGAAATTTTGCGTGAAGATCCTATGGTTCTTGCCGGATATGGCCTTAATGCTACCGAATCTAAAATAAAGGAAAAAGCGGTAAAATATAATATATATCCGGCATATGGAACCTTTAACTTTCATAATCAATATATTCAGTTCTTTGCAGAATTAGGGTTTTTCGGCCTTATATTGTTATTGCTAATGCTTGGATTTAATATAAAAAATGCAATTCAGGCAAAAGATTTTGTACATATTGCTTTTGCAATTCTTACGATAACCTTATTTTTGACTGAATCATTACTGTCAAGACAAAGGGGTATTATATTCTTTGTCTTGTTTTATTGCCTTTTTAATACCGCAAGAGACATATCTGCGAAGAAAATTTTATGAAAAGAATATTAATTACGGGCGCTGCGGGTTTTTTAGGATCGCACTTGTGTGATCGGTTTATAAAAGAAGGTTATCATGTTATAGGGATGGATAATCTTATAACAGGTGATATAAAAAATATAGAACATTTGTTCAGGCTTGAGCATTTTGAGTTTTATCATCATGATGTAACTAAGTTTGTACATGTGCCAGGAAATTTAGATTATATACTTCATTTTGCCTCACCGGCAAGTCCAATTGATTATTTAAAGATACCTATCCAGACACTCAAAGTCGGGTCTCTGGGCACACACAATCTTTTAGGGCTTGCGAGAGTAAAAAAAGCAAGGATACTTATAGCTTCTACATCTGAAGTTTATGGCGATCCGCTTATACATCCTCAAACTGAAGATTATTATGGAAATGTAAATACTATAGGCCCCAGAGGGGTTTATGATGAGGCAAAGCGTTTTCAGGAATCCATAACGATGGCCTATCAGACTTTCCATGGAGTTGAAACCCGTATAGTACGTATATTTAATACTTATGGCCCCCGAATGAGATTGAACGACGGGCGAGTTATTCCTGCTTTTATAGGGCAGGCACTTCGTGGCGAAGACTTAACCATTTTTGGAGACGGTATGCAGACACGCTCCTTTTGCTATGTAGATGACCAGGTAGAAGGGATATTCAGGTTATTGCATTCAGATTATATATACCCTGTTAATATTGGAAATCCGGACGAGATAACTATTAAAGATTTTGCCGAGGAAATTATAAAGCTTACCGGCACCAGTCAAAAAATTGTTTATAGGCCGTTACCACAAAACGATCCTCTGCAAAGGCAGCCGGACATAACAAAAGCGAAAGAACTGTTAGGATGGGAGCCTAAGGTAGACAGAGCCGAAGGAATGAAAATAACATATGAATATTTTAAATCCCTTTCTTCTGAAGAGTTATTAAAAGAAGACCACAAGGATTTTACTAAATATATTAGTTAGTGCGAAGAAAAACAGGTAGATATTCCGGGTATTTAAGGCCGTTTTCTTATATCCTGGATCTTTTAATAATAAATACCCTGGCAACAATAATTTTGTGGGACAATTTTCACACATTGTCATATCACATCTTTATTTCTGTTGCATGGGTGGTTATAGCCTATTACTCCGGTTTTTATGATGTGTACCGATATACCAAGGTAATCCAGATCTTTGGCAAGATATTAAAACAATATTTTCTTTTCATAATTGTCAACTTTGCTTACATAGGGTACTTTCTTGAATTTTCGAGCCCTTCTCAGGTAATCTGGTTTGTTTCGGTGTCTCTTTTTGCTATCTCAGCGGCCAAGCTTTTTATATTCTTTTCGTTAAGGCGTTTCAGGGTAGTATTTGGAGGTAACTTCAGGCGTGTGGTGCTTATAGGAAACGGTAAAGGCGCTAACCAGCTTATAGAATTCTTTAATGATAATCCTGATTACGGATATAAGCTCGAAAAAATATACTCCCTGCAGACAGAAAGTGAAATTGACGACTGCTTTACATTTGTACTGGAAAACAAGATTGATGAGGTGTATTGCTGTCTCTCTAATCTTGATAATAATGATATAAACAGGTTTATTGACTTTACCGATAATAATTTAAAGATACTCAAGTTTATTCCGGATAATAAAGAGGTTATATCTAGAAGCTATGTGTATGATTATTATGGTTACATCCCGGTTATATCGCTTCGTAATATTCCCCTGGATAATACAGTTAACAAAGCAGTTAAACGTACATTCGATATATTATTTTCATTGACCATCATTCTGGGTATTCTTTCATGGCTTACGCCTCTTTTGGCATTGCTTATAAAGCTGGAGTCAAGAGGGCCTGTTTTTTTTAAGCAGAAGAGAAACGGACTTAATTATGATGAATTTTACTGTTATAAATTCAGGTCGATGCGAATTAACGAAATTGCAGACATTCACCAGGTTTCTAAAAATGACCCCAGGATTACCAGTATAGGAAGGATTATAAGGAAAACAAGTATTGATGAGCTCCCTCAGTTTTTTAATGTACTTTTAGGAGATATGTCAGTAGTAGGGCCAAGGCCGCATATGGTAAGTCATACCGAAATGTATGCGCGCCGGATAGATAAGTTTATGGTAAGGCACTTCATTAAGCCGGGCAT
>JBQGDS010000183.1:0-6335 GCA_052039185.1 Flavobacterium sp. | reverse complement strand
AAAGGCGCTGGTATTTTCTTTCGCCATGATAGCAAAACGATCAAAAACTACCTTTGATGATTTCCTGGTTGAAAATAAAACCTCGCGTTACTTGGCGCACCTTGTACCTGTACTGTTTATACATCATTCCGTACCACTGGCTTTAAAAAGCTTTTCATACTGGGAAGCACTGTTTTCTAAAGCAATTACCATTTTTATAATCCTGCTGAGCCTTTGGATCATCCGTAGTGTATTTCACTCACTGCGTGATTACTTAAAACAGCAGCCATCGTATAATGATAAGCCTATAGATAGTTATATCCAGGTAGTAATGATAGTCCTGTGGATATTTGCCACTACCGCTATTGTATTATTGCTTTTCAATACCACCAAGGGGGCTTTGCTTGGTACTTTTGGTGCCATATCTGCAATCATATTGCTTATCTTTAGGGATACGCTTCTTGGTATTGTTGCCAGCATACAGGTAAGCGTTAATGATATTGTGCGCATAGGCGACTGGATTACCATGGAAAAATTTGGCGCTGACGGTACTGTGATTGAAATTAACCTTGCTACAGTTAAGGTAAACAACTTTGATAATACTACTACCACTATACCTACTTACAGCCTTATATCAGATTCTTTCAGGAACTGGCGCGGAATGCTAAACTCAGGCGGGAGGCGTATAAAAAGGCATATATTGATAAAAGCAAACAGTGTCCGTTTTCTGGCTGATGATGAAGTTAATGAACTAAAAAAAATACAGCTGCTAACCTCCTATCTCGATCATCGTGAAGCGGATATAATGAAGTATAATCAGCAAAATAATATTGATAAAAGCCTGCCTATCAACGGGCGTAACCTTACCAATCTGGGTGTTTTCCGTAAGTATATAAACAGCTATATAGAAACGCACCCGGGTGTAAATAAGGATATGACAATAATGTGCCGCCACCTGCAGCCCACAGATAAAGGCATACCTATCGAAATTTATGTGTTTACGTCGGATAAAAGATGGATAAACCATGAATATATTATGGCGGATATTTTTGACCATATTATAGCATCTGTTACTTATTTCAATCTTGAAATATTTGAACTGCCTTCAGGGAAAATGTTTGTTGATGCTTAAGGTTTTTCAATCCTGTCTTTCACATATTCAATTTTAGTTTTACCGTGCGCTGACGGGCGGCCAAAACTATCAAGATTTACCATAGTAATGTTATCTACGGTAATAATTTTTTCCTGTGTCATTTTATTCCTCACTTCTGAGCGAAGAGTTAAAGATGTACGCCCAAAACGCACCACATCAATCCCTATCTCTATAATATCGCCTTGTTTTGCCGAACTCATGAAGTTAATCTCACTCATGTGTTTGGTAACTACACGCTGGTTTTCCAATTGTATAATTGAATATAAGGCAGCTTCTTCATCAATCCAGGCGAGCAGTTTACCGCCAAATAATGTACTGTTGGGGTTCAGGTCTTCGGGTTTAACCCATTTACGTGTGTGAAATCTCATAATGCAAGTTTTTGCAAAGCCAAATTTACAATATCTGCGTGGTCAAATGCTAATTCAGGAAGGTTTTTTACCGAAAACCATTTCGCTTCTTCAGCATCATCTGCCCCTGTAGCTTCAGTATTTTCAGGTACTATAGCTGTGTAAGCAATAGAGACACTATGATGCCTCGGGTCGCGGTGTGGTTTGCCGAATGCGCCTAATTGTACCATAAAATCTACCCTGACACCGGTTTCTTCATGCAATTCACGCTGCGCGGCATCCTTAAGGTCTTCGTGTTCATCTACAAAACCTCCCGGTAAAGCCCACCTGCCCTTAAAAGGTTCTTTTTTACGCTTTATGAGCAACACTTCATTCTCGCTTCCGCTTTTACGAAAAACTACTGCATCTACCGTTACAAATATTTTTGATGTTCTCATTTTACTATGATTAATAACACAAAGTTATACTAAGCAGGCCGGATTATGAAAGTTAATGTTATAGTATATCCAGATAAACATTTTTAAATTTGTATATACAAACTAAAGATACATCATGAAAAATATAAAAATAAGCGTTCTTGACCAGTCACAGGTTAGCCGAAATGAAAGTCCGGCTCAGGCCTTGGCCAACTCCGGCAAACTTGTAAAGCTGGCTGATGAATTAGGTTTTGAACGCTATTGGGTAAGTGAACACCACAATTTTAAACTTGTTGCCGGTACTGCACCCGAAGTGTTTATCCCCTACCTTGCTTCAAAATCAGAACGGATAAGAGTGGGCAGTGGTGGCATAATGCTGCCTAACCACAGTGCCCTGAAAATGAGTGAGAATTTTGGATTATTAGCAAATCTTTTCCCCGGACGAATAGATTTTGGTATAGGCCGTGCCCCTGGTGGTGACCGGCTTTCAGCACATCTGCTCAATCCATCGAACACATTTAGCGAAAAAGATTTTTACAACCAGCTTATCGAAGTACAGAATTTCCTGAAAGGTGATGAAACGCCTGATACAATCCATGCAAAAATAAAGGCATACCCTATTCCTGAAATTGCCCCGGAAATGTGGATACTTACATCAAGCGGAGGCAGCGCGCAGTTCGCAGCGCATTTTGGTATGGCACTTTCATTTGCACATTTTATAAATCCGTCAGGTGGCCCTGAAACCGTTGCGGTATACCGGGATGCTTTCCACGTATCAGACTGGTTAAGTGAACCCAAAGTAAATGTTGGCATATTTGCTTTTTGTAGTGAAGATGAGCAGAAAGTAGCCGACTGGATTACCGAGTTTGACTACCGTATGCTGCACATTGAAATGGGTGCAACAGGAGATCTGCCATCATTGGATGAAATTAAAGCAATGGACTATACTATGCACCAGCGTGCAAGAATTGCATGGAACCGTGAGCGTTTTATTGCAGGTACACCCGATGTAGTTGAAAAACGATTACGCAAACTGGCTGAGGATTATAATGTTGACGAAATTATGATTGCCACATGGGCTGAAGATTTTGAAGACAGGAAAAAATCATATGAGCTTATAGCTAAAATGTTTTATTAAACTATTGCACTACCTCAATGCCTGCATAGTACACGCTGTTGTTTTTCCAGTACCATTCATTGCGCTCCCAAAAATCCTGGCGTGGCTTTTTTATAAACATTTTGAATTTGCTTTTTGAGCCTGTCCCTATACGGTAAAATGATGGCGAGGTTTTTACAACGCTCCCTACCTGTTCATAATACTCTTTATCAAATGAAGATACAACTATAAAAATTCCTTCTTTAGGAAAATCTATAGGATTGTCCAAAGGGATAGTAATGGTAAGCTCCTTTTCACCGGGTAGTAACTGCGCAGTAATATCCTGTTCAAAAATTGGCTTCAATGGTATTCCAATTTCAGGATGTACCGTATAAAGATTTATTTTAAAAGGCGAATACTTAGCATTTTTTTGCGTTTCGGTAGCGCCAGTCGCTAAATTAAGCGTGTTATAATCTGTAGGATAAAGTATTATTTTAGCTATTACAGATGCTACAGTATCTTCCTTTGGGATATATATACCTATGCTCTCATCAGGATTTATTGTATTACCTGTACCAACATTATGCGGCATAAGGGAATTAAGAGAGCGTTTCGGGAAAATACGTTTACTTTTCCTCTTATGTCCGTTTATAACTACATCATTAATATTTAGTGACTCGGGCTCGAGTACAATTACATCAGCAATGTCAATAGTTTTTAGTCTTACCGTTTTAAAGCCCAAATGTACAATTTCAATCTCCTTCACGCTTACAGGCAAACTCGTATTCCCTTTACTATTGGTAAGCTTGCCGTTTCCGTTTAAAAAATCTATATATACATAGGGTACAGGGACTTTTCCTTCGGCTTCAATTACTCTCACAGTCTTTTGCTGTGAAAATAACGGAAGGGTTAAACTAAAAACAAAACAAAGTAAAATATGCTTCATGTAAATCAGTTTACTATATAACGTAAAAATTGATTTTAAGTATATTTACACTTCCTCCCATGGCTTTTGCCTTCCGCCAAAGTTTTTTGCTTCGATATATATCTTCTTTACTGAAGGATATTGTTTTTTAATACTGTCTTCAAGTTCGGTTACAGCGTCAAAAAGTTCATCTACAGTCATGTCTTTTTGAAATTCCACATCAAGAGCCAGTAGTATTTCATTAGGCGCAAGATGCATAGTCAGCGGAAAATAGAGGGTTTTAACCCGGGGCTCATTATTTACAATGCTGTAAATACCTTTTACTATTTCGCTATTAGCACTCTCACCAACCAAAAGGCCTTTACTTTCCTTAACCATAGTTATTGCAACCAGTATCAGTACAACACCAATCAGCATAGAAGCTACAGCATCATATACCGGATTTTCAAAATAATGGCCAAGAAATACGCCTAATAATGCAATAACCAAACCTATTATAGCTGCCGTTTCTTCATAAATCACGGCAAATAATCCGGGGTCCTTGCTCATGCTCAGCTCTTTCCAAAAACTGTGTTTTCCCCTGCTTTTATTAAATTCCCTTATGGCATATACAAGTGATGCACCTTCAAAACCCATCGATACGAAAAGCACTATGTAATTCCAGAACGGATCACGCATTTCCTGCGGATGCTGCAAATGGCTGATGCCTTCATATAAAGACATGCCACCACCTAATGAAAAGACAAGAATGGCAACAATAAGCGACCAAAAGTATATTTCCTTACCATGCCCGAAAGGATGTCCCCTATCGGGCGGGCGCTGACTCCGTTTCATACCAAGGAGCAGCAAAAGTGAGTTGCCACTATCTACTGTGCTGTGTATACCTTCACTAATCATAGCAGAGCTGCCTGTAATGGATGCCGCTATGAATTTTACTGTGGCAATACCCAGATTGGCTGCCAAAGCGCCGTATATCGCAATTTTTGAATTTCCCGTCATAAACCTATAAAAAATCCCCGATAACTTTTGCAACCGGGGATTTCAGTAATATAATTAGCTGGACTGATTAGTAACGTTCGTTAGTTTCTTCAAAATCCTCATCATCTGAAGATATTGACTGGTTTTGGTCTTCATCAAGGTCAACATTATCTTCAAGCAGATAATCATCCTGGTTAAAAGCATCTGAATTTCGGCTGTTCCCGCCTTCAGCATTCCATACATTTTCAGTATTACCAGAACCGTATTTTGCATGGTCAGAACTGGCTGTAGGGTCAGCATCGTGCGTATAGGTTACACCGGGCTGCTCCATTGCCAGGTATTTATCGGTATCATCCCCTTCAGGCAGATTATCGTCCCCAGTATTATTGCGCCCGCGATTCAGGTTATCACTGCCTGAATTATCGGTTCGTTGTCCGTACGGTCGGTTACCATTATCTTCACCATAAGGATTACCAAGCTGTTCATTTTCTGTATTTTTTCTTTTCTCTTCCATAGCATTACTTTATTTAAAACAATAGCATAGCACTAATCTCATTAAGCTTACTTAGCCTAAGGTTTGTTTTTAAAAGGTTTTTTAATAAAAGGCTGCATGACAGCTCTTCAGCTTTTTCTATTTCATTTTCAAACTCTGCGGCCGCTTTTTCATACGATATTGCACTAGCATGGTTTATACCACCCTCTCCGTTAGTAATTATACGTTCCATATGCTGAATTTTATAGTTTAGATTTAGCCTTTATTGCTATCCCTAAATTACCAACTAATTTTATAATTCAGCTACAAGGAAATATTAAATTAAAGCCAATTTTAAGTTTTACTTCTACAACACATTGCAACAACCAATAAATCAAACACTTAAACACAATAAAAAAACTATTAACAGTATTTTAAAAATGCTTATGTAAGTAAATGCCTATTTTTATATAAAAGCATGTTTACAATGAATATTACCTTTAATAACAATCCAAAACTAGCACTTCTGCTACCTGTTTTATATTATGCATGGCAGGATAATGTGCTTACAAAAAAGGAATTTGGTGCAATAGCTGATTTTATAGGTAACCAGTCCTGGCTTACAAAAGCCGAGAAAGAGTTTCTGAAATCTAAAATCAATCTCTCTGCCCCGCCATCACGGTCAGAATTAATACAATGGAAAAACCTTATCAATAAAGCGCTATTAAATAATAAACCTAAAGGACTTATTGAATTGGGGGCTATAATAGCGAATGCCGAACGGCAGGCACTAAAAGCTGAAGATATTAAAGAAGTTACAGAGTCATTTGCAAAAATGGAATCGGCTCTTGGTATTGTGGCCCGTGAGATAATACAAGGCTTCACAGAAAAGCGTAGCACAATTACCGATGCTTATAAAACCATACAAAGCTTTGATGTAAAGCAGATGACAGCTTTACTGGACGGAAA
>JBQGDS010000182.1:0-3340 GCA_052039185.1 Flavobacterium sp. | reverse complement strand
TTATGGTTTGAAGCCGGTAATAAATCAGCGGTTTACAGATACGATGGTAAACAATTACATTATTTAGAATTACCTCCTCAAAAAGTACTTAATTATTCGGATAATTTATTTGCTGTAACTGATATTTCATATGGTAAAAATAGTGTGTGGTTTGCCACGTATGCAGGTGTCTTCGGATATAACGGTAGTAATTTTACAATTATAAATGATGAGACTTTAGGTTATGACAGAAAAATAGAACGTTTGCATATACGAAGTATTTTGGAAGACTCTAAAGGCAGGCTATGGATTGGTAATAACGGAATTGGTGTATTACTTAAAGAAGGTAATTCCATAATTAATTTTTCTAAAAAGCATAGCCTGATTCACCCCAATAGCAAACGAAATGCAGAAAAATCACCTGAAGGCACACTGGAACACGTTTTTGTAATTGCTGAAGACAGTAAAGGAAACATATGGTTTGGAGACAGGGATACCGGTATCTGGAAATATGATAATAATCAATTCGTAAATTATACTAAAAAAGATGGATTGGCAAATGATTTTGCTCTTTCAATTTACGAAGACAGAAAAGGTGAATTATGGTTTGGAATGGCAGACGGAAGCATATATAAGTTCAACGGAAAAACTTTTGAAAAGCAATTTAATCCATAATAAACCTCTATTGAGTTAATACATCTTCTTCCTGAATTGTAACTAAAAAGTCCAACCATAAAACCGGACTTTTAGTTACAGTTTATTTTCCTGAGCACCTCTTCCGAAGTCATTTTCTTGTTACGGTACATCCACACGCCATTATCATTTTCTGTCATTTCCCCAAATTTTACTGCTGCAGTAGTATCTGTAAGCGTAAATATCAGTTCTTCCTTGTAGTCCATACCTTCGGCACTTGTATTACCTATTACAGTAGCAACATTGCCTGAAACACGTCCTGTAAAATTCATTATTTTTTTATCTTTTTCATAAGGCAGCCAATGGAAAATCCCTTCAACACTGTCATTTTTACGAACAAAGCGCAGCTTAATACTATCACGCGAAACAACTTTTAAGAAGCAGAGAGTATCAGTCCCTGACACTTCAACAGGCTTTTTGACCACAGTCTGTTCCACTGTTGTGGTTTTAATTTCTGTTTTTTCGCGGCAGGAGGTAAGTAATATAGCGGTTATAGCCAGGGCATAAACTGATTTCATAGTATTGTTTTTGATATTTAAAATTACATTAATAATCAAAAAAAAAGAACCCTGTTAAGAGTTCTTTAATATTATAATGTATGCGAAATTAATCTTCTTCTTCCTCATCGTCAATATCTTCAGCATCTTCACTGCCGTCCCTGTCTTCTGCATCCTCTCCGTCGTCAGGCCTGTCATCTGCTTCTTCAGTTTCGTCTTCCTGTTCATCATCAGCAATTTCAAGATCTTTCAATGCATCAAGGTCGTCTGCTCCTTCATCAATTTCATCGTCATCAAAATTCTCAATCCTGTCTGCAAGCTTGGTACTAACCTTAACAAGGTAAATAGTGTCTTCGGTACGCACTTCAACAGCCTCAATAGTCTCATTTTTGGCATTTTTAAAGCGAACGATGTTAGAATCATCATATCCGTCCGGAAACTTCTCTACCAGCAGGGTAAGAATCTCATTGGTTAATTTGGCGTAATCTACTATAACTCGTTTCATTTTCTGTGTGTGTATTCTTATTGGTCTAACAAGTAAGCAAAAATTAGCGGCGCCACAATTGTAGCGTCAGATTCTATAATGAACTTAGGCGTATCTATGTCCAGCTTACCCCATGTGATCTTTTCGTTCGGTACAGCGCCTGAGTATGAACCATAACTTGTAGTAGAGTCTGATATCTGGCAGAAATAGCTCCAGAAAGGGACATCATGCATTTCCATATCCTGGTAAAGCATAGGCACAACACATATAGGGAAATCTCCGGCAATACCACCACCAATCTGGAAGAAGCCAATACCATTAGCACTGTTTTTAGTGTAATAATCGGCCAGGTAAGCCATATACTCAATACCTGATTTCATTGTCGAGGCCTTAAGTTCGCCCTTAATCACGTATGAAGCGAATATGTTACCCATAGTACTGTCTTCCCATCCCGGCACAACTATAGGCAGGATCTTTTCGGCAGCAGCATACATCCAGCTGTCTTTAAGGTCTATTTCATAATATTCCTCAAGTACGCCCGAAAGCAGCATTTTATACATAAACTCATGCGGGAAATAACGCTCGCCCTTATCGTCGGCATCTTTCCATATTTTGTGTATATGCTTTTGCAGGCGGCGGAAAGCCTCATGTTCAGGTATACATGTATCAGTTACCCTGTTAAGCCCTCTTTCCAGTAAGTCCCATTCCTGTTGAGGAGTAAGGTCACGGTAGTTTGGCACCCTTTCATAATGTGAGTGGGCTACAAGGTTCATTATATCTTCTTCAAGGTTAGCGCCTGTACATGAAATTATCTGCACTTTGTCCTGGCGTATCATTTCGGCAAAAATTTTGCCAAGTTCTGCAGTACTCATAGCGCCGGCTAATGTCACCATCATTTTAGCGCCATTCTGTAACTGCTGCTCGTAGCCTTTGGCCGCGTCCACAAGGGCCGCAGCATTAAAATGCAGGTAGTACTTTTCAATAAACTGGCTAATAGGTCCTTTGTTCATTCTTAGCTTTGTTTGTATTTAGATTTCAAAAATAGATTATTTTTCTTCGTATCCCAGAATTTTAAGAACTTCTTCAGCTTTTTGCTGTTCTGAGAATACTTCGGTAGCCAGGATACCGTTTTCATCGCGGTCAATCAGGATATGTTTCGGCTGCGGTATAAGGCAGTGGTGTAGCCCTCCGTATCCACCTATCGTTTCCTGGTAGGCGCCTGTATTAAAGAAACCTATATATAAAGGTTTTTCTTTATTGTACTTAGGCAGGTAAATGGCGTTCATATTCTGCTCAGAGTTGTAATAATCATCACTGTCGCAGGTAAGGCCACCTAATAGTACACGCTCGTATGAGTCATTCCAACGGTTAATGGCAAGCATAATAAAGCGCTTATTGATAGCCCATGTATCAGGCAGTGTAGTGATGAAAGACGAGTCGATCATGTTCCACTTTTCCCTGTCATTTTGTTGTTTCTGGTATAATACCTGATAAATTGCACCGCCACTTTCACCTACTGTAAATGAGCCAAATTCGGTAAAAATGTTAGGTACGTCAACCTCAGCATCTTCACAGGCAATTTTAATCTGGTTTATGATCTCGTCAATCATGTACTGGTAATCGTACTCAAATGCCAGCGAGTTCTTGATTGGGAAACCACCACCTATATTAAGGCTGTCCAGAGACG
>JBQGDS010000181.1:0-1664 GCA_052039185.1 Flavobacterium sp. | reverse complement strand
TTTCCTGTACCTGTGAGCAGGCTATCATAGCTACCATGAAAAGCGGCAGCTTTAGTATTTTTTTCATTATAGTTGTTTTTACGAGAGTAACAAATATCAGCAGAAAATATGATTTTTGATAACTATATTTTTAAAACTTACTACAACGTTTTCTATAAATTGTCAAGGAAACATTCGAAAAATTGACGTTCCCTGTATATCACTTCATCATTATAATCATCAGGAAGTTTAGTAAATGGTGTTAAGTGAGAGCGTAATTCTCCATTTGCTGTAACATAACTATGATTTATTATTTGTTCAATGTCACTTGTTTTATATCCTTCAGGAAGTTGAAAAAATTCTAAATTCAAGCTGCTTCCAAATCCAAAATATTTTCCATCTTTCATTTTAACAGAAAACCCTGTCCATCCCATCGTAGTTTCACCGGTAATTTGTTTTTGAATATTTAGCGGAAACGCAAATTTACTTTCTTCTATGTAGTCAATATCAAAATCATTTATGCGATTACCTCTGCCAACAAATGATTTTACAACCTGGTAATATCCCGCTGCTGAAGTAAATAAACCTATACGCTTCTTTTCCTCTTTAAAACGTTTTAAAGCAAGTTTAATTAATGGACCGGCATTTCTAAAAATTACACAAGGAAGATATGTCCCATCTTTGAGATATACAGCCGCACGATATCCTCGCCCATAAATTTCGTCGTCAAGCGGTTCTATATACTGTTTTAAAAAATTAACAAGTTTCTTGCTATCCATACTATTACTCCAGTCTTATTCTTGGGTCGAGGTATGCATAAATGATGTCGACAATAATATTGATGATCACGAATGTTGTGGCAATTACAAGGACAGAGCCCATGATTACAGGCAGATCTAACGTGTTGAGCGCTTCAACCACTTCTTTACCTAAGCCGTTCCAGCCAAAGATATATTCTACAAAAACAGCACCTGCCAGCATAGAGGCAAACCAGCCAGAAATTGCTGTTACAACAGGGTTCAGTGCATTTTTCAATGCGTGCTTACGGATGATTTTTGCTTCGCTAAGGCCTTTAGCGCGAGCCGTCCGGATATAATCCTGTCCCATTACTTCGAGCAGGGAGTTACGCATAAGCTGAATCACCACGCCAAGTGGGCGTATGCCCAATACAATTGAAGGAAGAATAATATTTTTCCATTTGATATATGAACCCTCGCCAAAATCATCTACCTCATACAGGCTGCCTGTCATATCCAGACCGGTGTAGCGGTGCAACAGGAAGCCGAATACCCATGCAAACAAAATGGCTGCAAAGAATGATGGTAGGCTCATACCGAGCGTGCTGACCAATGCAATAAGCCTGTCAACCCATGTATCTTTATATAATGCGGAAATTATACCCAGAAATATCCCGATGATGATGGCAATAACAATGGCGAAAAATGCCAGTACAATTGTATTAGGCAGCGTGTCGCCAATAACCTGTGTTACTTTTTTACCGCTTTTCTGGAAGCTTTCCCGAAGGTATGGTGTTTTTAAAACAGTTGTTGTGCTACCGATTGTAAAAAGGCTCAGTGTGCTATACTTTCCATCAGCCAGATACGTATAATCATCTTTCACAGTGCTGTGGAAAGATATTGGCGAAAGGTCGTTAAGGTAATACAGGTATTGTGTGCTTACAGGCT
>JBQGDS010000180.1:0-23259 GCA_052039185.1 Flavobacterium sp. | reverse complement strand
TACTGGTTGTTCTTCGTTTCTTCAGTAATCATGGTTATTTCCCTTTTTGTTGAATCAGGCCCTGCTTCTGCCGGATGGACAATTTATCCGCCACTTAGTGCACTACCGCAGGCTATACCGGGTTCAGGTGCAGGTATGACGCTTTGGCTTGTATCTATGGCCATCTTCATTGCCTCTTCACTTATGGGATCACTTAACTATGTTGTTACTGTAATCAACCTAAGGACAAAAGGTATGTCTATGACGAGGCTTCCGCTTACTATCTGGGCATTCTTTATCACTGCTATCATCGGTATCGTGTCATTCCCGGTACTTCTTTCAGCAGCACTACTACTAATATTCGACAGGAGCTTTGGTACTTCATTCTTCCTTTCAGATATATTCATTGCCGGTGAGGTACTTCACTACCAGGGAGGTTCTCCGGTATTGTTCGAACACCTTTTCTGGTTCCTTGGCCACCCGGAGGTTTACATTGTAATCCTTCCTGCAATGGGCCTTGTATCTGAAATTATGGCAACCAACTCACGTAAACCAATATTTGGTTACCGTGCCATGATTGCTTCAATACTTGCTATTGCATTCCTTTCTACAATTGTATGGGGTCACCACATGTTCATTTCTGGTATGAACCCATTCCTTGGCTCTGTATTTACATTTACAACTCTATTGATCGCTATACCTTCTGCGGTAAAAGCTTTCAACTGGATAACTACATTATGGAGGGGTAACCTGCAGTTCAACACGGCTATGCTGTTCTCTATCGGTTTTGTTTCTACATTCATTACCGGTGGTCTTACAGGTATTATCCTTGGTGACAGTACACTTGATATTAATGTACACGATACTTATTTTGTAATTGCTCACTTCCACCTTGTAATGGGTATATCTGCCCTTTACGGTATGTTTGCCGGTATTTACCACTGGTTCCCACGTATGTTTGGAAGAATGCTTAACAAAAACCTTGGTTATATCCACTTCTGGGTTACTACAGTGTGTGCTTACGGTGTATTCTTCCCGATGCACTTTGTAGGTATGGCAGGTTTACCACGCCGTTACTATACTAACTCTGCATTCCCTCTGTTTGATGATCTTCAGGATGTAAACGTGCTTATTACAATGTTTGCTATTATAGGAGCTGTATTCCAGATAGTATTCCTATGGAACTTCTTCCATAGTATATTTAAAGGTAAGCGTGCTTCTATGAACCCATGGAAAGCTACAACACTTGAGTGGACTGCTCCTGTAGAGCACATTCACGGTAACTGGCCGGGTGAAATTCCGGAAGTTTACAGGTGGCCTTATGACTACAGTAAGCCTGGTCATGATGTTGACTTTGTACCGCAAACGGTTCCAATGAAAGAAGGAGAAGAAGTGCTTCATCACTAATCTTCGACAACTATAAATACAAAAAAGGATACTCAATTGAGTATCCTTTTTTTTGTATAAGTCTATTTATCTTTTTGCAACGAGCCGAACTACGAAATCAATATATTATTGCTTTATTGTAAAAAAGCGAGACCCTTAAAAGAAGCTTCGTTTAACTGAGAATCACATTTGATTATTTTTCCGCTTTAGACTTGGTAAGGTAGTAAACCGGTATGCCTGCCAACATTATAGCTACGCCCCAGCCGCAGGTACTGGTTCTGTCTTTTAGCAGCATGATGCAAAAGATAATGGCAAGTATAATATATATCATTGGGATGACCGGATAACCAAAAGCTTTATAAGGGCGTTCTGCATTTGGCATTTTCTTTCTCAGGATAAATATACCGTATATGGTAAGGATATAAAATATCACTACAATTATCATTACATAATCCAGCAGATCACCATATTTACCTGTAAGGCATAGCACTGATGTCCATATGCACTGAAACCATAATCCCCAGCCCGGTACGCTGGCACTGTTGAGCCTTCCCGCACTTTTAAAGAATAATCCGTCTTTAGCCATAGTGTAATATACCCTGGCTCCTGCAAGTATCAGTCCGTTATTGCACCCGAAGGTGGCTATCATGATCATGATCGCGATAACATAAGTTCCTATACTGCCAAATATAGGTTGCGCCGCCGCTACCGCCACACGGTCCTGTTCGGCAAAGGCAATTTCGTTTACCGGCAGTACGGCTAGATACATTATATTGGTTGCTATGTAAATTATTGTAACTATCAGTGTGCCGTAAAAAAGGCTAAGCCCTACATTCTTCTGTGGATTACGGATTTCACCGTAAATAAATGTAACCCCTGTCCATGCGTCACTCGAAAATAGCGACCCTACCATTGATGCTGCTATAGCCGACAATAGCACGCCTCCGCCTATCGCTGTCCAGCTTTCTGTACCCTTGTTCCATTGCTGCGCGTTCCATGCATCGCTCCAGTTAAGGTTCCACAACTCCGCGTTAAAAGCCAGTATGAAACCAAACAGGATCAGTCCTCCAATTGATGCAATTTTAGTTATGGTAAAAATAGTTTGAATGTATTTTCCATTCTTTACTCCGCGGCTGTTAATATAGGTTAGCAGAATAATTGTAGCTATTGATACCAATTGTGCTGCATTAAGCTGAAATGAACCTATCTCCCACAATATGTTATCCGGCCCTGCGGAAGGAAAAAGGTATGCTGCAAATTTTGCAAAAGCCACTCCCACTGCCGCAATGGTTCCGGTTTGTATCACGGCAAAAAAGCTCCACCCGTATAAAAATGCTATAAGTTTATTGTAGGCTTCTTTAAGGTATACATACTGCCCGCCAGCCTTGGGGAACATTGCGCTTAGTTCGCCATAGCTTACGGCCGCAATCATCGTCATAATACCGGAGAGCACCCATATGAGTATAAGCCAGCCTGCACTGCCTACATTACGTACCATATCGGCACTTACAATAAAAATACCCGAACCTATCATACTGCCTACAACAAGCATAGTGCCGTCGAGCAGGCCAAGTTCCCTTTTTAAATGATTTTCTTCCTGTTGTTGGTTTTCCATAGTTTGTATTGGTTAATGTGTTAAAGATATAAAACCGGTAGTGATAATTTAATGGAAATTTGAGATTTTGATTAAAGTATATCCATACCTTTATGAAAAACACAGATTATGAATAAGGAAACAGAATTTAAGGTGAACCATGCTGAAAACCAGTTTGAAATGCATTCAGGTAAAAGCTTCGCCTTTTTGGAGTATGTTGAAAAAGACAATAAAATATATTTACTTCATACCGAAGCGCCTGATGAACTTCAGGGGACAGGTATAGCAAAACAATTGGTTAAGGCTGCCCTGGAGTACAGCCGGAAAAATAACCTTACAGTAGTGCCGTCATGCAGCTATGTAGCACATTACATTAATAATCATCCGGAATGGCGGGATGTATTATCGGAAGGATACCAGATGTAAGCTGGGCTAAATTTCAATATCTTTGCCGTATGAATGAGAATTTAGATCCTACCAATAAAAATTTTACTACTGATGAGCTTGACCTTGAAAAAAAGCTCAGACCACTCTCGTTTGATGATTTTACAGGTCAGGATCAGGTACTCGAAAATCTCCAGGTTTTTGTACAGGCTGCAAATCTGCGGGGCGAAGCGTTGGATCATACACTGTTCCATGGCCCTCCGGGATTGGGTAAAACTACCCTGGCAAATATTCTTGCCAATGAGCTTGGTGTAGGTATCAAGATAACTTCAGGCCCGGTATTGGATAAGCCCGGCGACCTTGCAGGATTGTTAACCAATCTTGATGACCGCGACATACTTTTTATAGATGAAATACACCGCCTCAGCCCTGTTGTGGAAGAATACCTGTATTCTGCCATGGAAGATTTCCGGATAGATATCATGATTGAATCAGGGCCTAATGCCCGTTCGGTACAGATAGGGCTAAACCCGTTTACTCTTGTAGGTGCAACCACACGTTCAGGGTTGCTTACTTCACCTATGCGAGCCCGTTTCGGGATACAAAGCAGGCTACAATATTATACAACTGAATTGTTGACTACAATTGTACAGCGGAGTTCGGCTATCCTTAAAATGCCAATATCTATGGAAGCTGCTATTGAAATAGCAGGTCGCAGCCGTGGTACACCGCGTATTGCCAATGCGCTTTTACGCAGGGTGCGCGACTTTGCACAGATAAAAGGAAACGGTAAAATCGATATAGAAATAGCGAGGTTTTCACTCAAGGCATTGCATGTAGATGCGCATGGCCTTGACGAAATGGACAATAAAATACTGACTACTATAATCGATAAGTTTAAAGGCGGTCCTGTAGGCTTGTCAACACTGGCAACAGCAGTGTCAGAAAGCGGTGAAACCATTGAGGAAGTATATGAGCCGTTCCTTATCCAGGAAGGATTTATTATACGCACACCACGTGGCCGTGAAGTAACTGAAAAGGCTTATCGTCACCTCGGCAGGGTAAAACTGAATCAGGGAGGTTTGTTTGATTAGGTAATGTCATTGCGAACGCAATGCAGTGAAGTGTGGCAATCTATATATACCATCCATGACACCCGAAGCTAAAACTCAATATACAACGTTAATAAAATCCGAAGCCAGACGCCTTGGTTTTTTGTCATGTGGTATATCCAAAGCCGGTTTCCTGGAAGAAGAAGCGCCACGGTTGGAGAAATGGCTCAGTGAAAACCGCAACGGGCAAATGCAGTATATGGAAAATCATTTCGATAAACGACTTGATCCCACTTTGCTGGTTGATGGCGCTAAAAGTGTAATATCTCTGCTCCTGAATTACTATCCCGCCGAAACACAAAACACAGATACTTACAAAATTTCTAAATACGCGTACGGCGAAGATTATCATTTTGTAATAAAGGAAAAGCTTAAAGAGTTACTGTATTCCATAAATGAGAATATTGGCGAAGTAGGCGGTAGGGCATTCGTAGATTCGGCTCCTGTGTTGGATAAAGCATGGGCAGCCAAAAGTGGACTTGGCTGGATTGGCAAGAACAGCAACCTATTGAGTAAGCAGGTAGGCTCCTTCTTTTTTATTGCAGAGCTGATTGTAGATATTGAACTGGAGTATGACACCCCGGTGACCGACCATTGCGGCAGCTGTACCGCCTGTATTGATGCCTGCCCTACACAGGCTATTGTCCAGCCTTATGTTGTTGATGGAAGCAAGTGTATTTCCTACTTTACTATTGAACTGAAAGATAACATCCCGCAGGAAATGAAAGGCAGTTTTAATGACTGGGCTTTCGGGTGCGATGTGTGCCAGGATGTATGCCCCTGGAACCGTTTTTCCAAACCGCATAATGAACCGCTTTTTAACCCGCATCCTGATTTGTTGTCGTTTACCAAAAAAGACTGGGAAGAAATTACCGAAGAAACCTTCAGGGCGGTATTTAAAAACTCGGCAGTTAAAAGAGCGAAATTCAGCGGATTAAAACGTAATATCGACTTCCTGCAATAGATATACTTCCTGTAATTGCCTGCCTGTGGATAAAAATGGCAATTATACCCGTTAAAAATTTCCCAATTCCATATAGAGGTTTAACTTTGTGGGTTCTGTAAACAAAGTAACCCAAAATGAATCAATACAGTAAACGACGCGAAGCGCTGTTATATCATGCCAAGCCTCATCCCGGAAAAATACAGGTAGTACCTACCAAAAAATATGCAACCCAGCGTGATCTTTCGCTGGCGTATTCTCCGGGTGTAGCCGAACCATGTCTTGAAATTGCTAAAGATGTAGACAATGTTTATAAATATACTGCCAAAGGCAACCTTGTAGCGGTTATATCAAATGGTACGGCTGTTTTAGGCCTGGGTGATATAGGCCCGGAAGCCTCTAAGCCGGTAATGGAAGGAAAAGGCCTCCTGTTTAAGATATTTGCTGATATTGATGTTTTTGATATTGAAGTTGATACTAAGGACATCGATAAATTTATCGAGACCGTAAAAAATATAGCGCCAACTTTTGGTGGTATTAATCTTGAGGATATTAAAGCTCCGGAATCTTTTGAGATTGAAAGGAGGCTTGTAGAAGAGCTTAATATCCCGGTAATGCATGACGACCAGCATGGTACGGCAATAATATCGTCCGCAGCGCTTATTAACGCACTTGAGCTTGCAGATAAAAAGCCTGAGGATGTAAAAGTGGTAGTGTCAGGCGCAGGATCGGCAGCTTTGGCTTGTGCTAACCTGTACCTGTTGCTTGGTGTAAAGGCTGAAAATATAATAATGTTCGATAAAGACGGTATGCTGGTAAACAGCCGTACCGATTTATCTGATCTTCAAAGAAAATATTCCAAAGATAGTAACGCACAGACTTTAGCCGAAGCAGTAGCCGGTGCCGATGTATTCCTTGGATTGTCTGTAGGTAATGTGCTTACCCCTCAAATGCTGCTTAGCATGGCGGCAAACCCGATTGTATTTGCAATGGCTAATCCGGTCCCTGAGATTGATTATGATGTGGCTGTAAATACGCGCGAAGATGTTATTATGGCTACAGGTAGGTCTGACCATCCTAACCAGGTAAACAACGTGCTGGGTTTCCCATATATATTTCGCGGTGCGCTTGATGTAAGGGCAAGCAAAATTAACGAAGCCATGAAAATGGCTGCGGTACATGCCCTTGCCGAACTCGCCAAGGCCCCTGTGCCGGAGCAGGTAAATATTGCTTACGGCGAAACCAAGCTTAACTTCGGACGTGATTATATTATCCCTAAACCTTTTGACCCAAGGCTTATTGCCGTTGTTGCCCCTGCTGTAGCCAAGGCAGCTATGGATAGTGGTGTTGCAAAACAGCCTATTACTGATTGGGATAAGTATACAGAAGAGCTTTTGGAGCGACTTGGTAACGATAATAAAATGGTTCGCCTGCTTACCAACCGTGCCAAAACAGATCCTAAAAAGATTGTATTTGCTGAAGCCGATCATCTTGATGTGCTAAAAGCTGCACAGATTGTGATGGAAGAGAAAATAGGTATTCCTATATTGCTGGGTAATAGCGAAACTATAAACGAGTTGAAACTGGAAATTGGTTTTGATAGTGAGGTTCAGATTATTGACCCAAAGACCGATGAAGAAAGCGAACGCCGAAACCATTATGCTGAAGTTTTCTGGAAAAAGAAACAGCGCAGGGGTGTAAATCTTCTGGATGCGCAAAAATGGATGCGCGAACGCAATTACTTTGCAGCAATGATGGTTAACGAAGGTGATGCCGACGCTATGGTTACAGGGTACTCCCGCAGCTACCCTTCTACAGTTAAGCCTATTATGCAGCTTATTGATAAAGCTCCAAATGTTACAAGAGTGGCAACTACTAACATGATGCTTACCAAGCGTGGCCCCATATTCCTTTCTGATACCGCTATAAACCCTGAACCTACAGCTGATGACCTGGCACGCATCGCCCTTATGACTGCACGTACAGTACGAATGTTTGGTATGGAGCCTGTTGTGGCTATGCTAGCTTTCTCAAACTTCGGCTCTTCATCTGACAGAGGCGCTGCAAAAGTCCGCGAGGCAGTAGCTTTCCTGCATGAAAATTATCCTGACCTGATAGTGGATGGTGAAATTCAGGCTGACTTTGCCCTGAACCCTGAAATGCTGCAAAGCAAGTTCCCTTTTTCAAAGCTTTCGGGTAAAAAAGTAAATACGCTTATCTTTCCTAACCTTGATTCAGCCAACATTACCTATAAGTTGCTGAAAGAACTGGACAAAGTGGTTTCCATAGGGCCTATTATGCTGGGTATGGATAAGCCGGTGCATATTTTCCAGCTTGGCGCCAGTGTAGAAGAAATGGTAAACATGGCAGCAGTGGCAGTGGTTGATGCACAGGAGAAGGAAAAACGTTTAAAAATGGCAAAAAAATAACTTTTAACTTAACATTAAAGAATTTTGTTATTTTTGGAAACGGTTAAAATTCAGCTATGATAGCACACCTACAAGGGAGATTGGTAGAAAAAACACCTACAGAAGTAGTGATAGAATGCAGTGGCGTGGGCTACCAGGTCAATATTTCACTGCATACTTTTTCGCTGCTTCCTGATTCGGAAAACATAAAGCTTTATACATTTCTTCAGGTAAAAGAAGATTCGCATACGCTTTTTGGCTTTGTTGAAAAGGCAGAGAGGGAATTGTTTAAGCTGCTTATATCGGTTTCGGGTGTAGGTGCGGGTACGGCCCGTACTATGTTGTCATCTTTGGAACCAAAAAATATTATACAGTCTATAGCTTCCGGCGATGTAGGCACTATACAGTCAATAAAAGGAATAGGGAGCAAAACAGCACAGCGCGTAATACTGGACCTGAAAGATAAAGTGTTAAAACTTTATGATTTGGAAGAAGTTTCTGTTTCAGGTTACAATACAAATAAAGATGAAGCGTTATCTGCGTTGGAGGTATTAGGATTTAACAAAAAATTGGCAGAGAAAGCGATAGAGAAAATTGTTAAAGATGACCCGGCGGCCAGTGTGGAAACCATTATAAAACAAGCATTAAAAAACTTATAGTCTTTGAAAACAGATTACTCTAATAAGTTCTGCACACAACTTAAATATACTTTTTCAGTAGTATTCCTATTTTTCGGGCTTATCGCGCAGGCTCAGGTTGATGAGGAGGAAGAGGCTATACAAAAAGCGCAGGATACTATAAAAGGCTATAACCAGGGCAAGGTAGAAATAGCAAACCCCCGCAGCATTGTGGAGGCATATACCTATGACCCTGTAACAAACCGATACATTTATACCAATACTTTTGACGGGTTTAATATTACCTATCCTATAATGCTTACCCCGGCCGAATATGAAGAGCTGGTGCTAAGAGAAGCAATGCGTGATTATTTCCAGGAAAAATCAGCGGCAATTGATGGCAAAAAAGACGGTAGTAAAGATCAGCAGAAAAACCTCTTGCCTCGTTATTATATTAACTCCGGACTATTTGAAACAATTTTTGGTGGTAATACTATTGATGTTAAACCTGCCGGTTTTGTTGAAATTGACCTGGGTATGCGTTACACAAAGCAGGACAACCCGGCGCTTTCGCCTAGGAACAGGCGGACATTTACGTTTGATTTTGACCAGCGTATAAGTATGAGCCTTCAGGGTAAGGTGGGTACAAGGCTTGGCGTAAATGCCAACTATGATACTGAATCTACCTTTGCTTTCCAGAATCTTATAAAGCTTGAATATACACCTACCGAAGATGATATTATACAGAAGATAGAGGTGGGTAACGTAAGTTTTCCATTATCCAATTCACTGGTAAGGGGTGCGCAAAGCCTTTTTGGTGCCAAGGTACAGCTACAATTTGGCCGTACAACATTTACAGGGGTTTATTCTGAACAGAAATCACAAACCAAAACCGTTACTGCCCAGGGTGGTGGTACGGTGCAGGATTTCTCACTTTTTGCGGCAGAGTATGATAATGACAAGCACTTTTTCCTTTCGCAATGGTTCCGAAACAGGTATGACAACGCTCTCAAAAATTATCCGTTAATTGACAGTCGTGTACAGATAACCCGTATTGAAGTATGGGTAACTAACAGGCAGAACAGGATTAATGCAGCAGATAATAACTCACGTAATATACTTGCCCTGCAGGATTTAGGTGAATCAAGACAACGCCGCTACAATATAGACGGCCCTGTTGCAGGTACTGAAATAACAGAGCAATCTGTAGGTTTTGCCCGTACAGGCATCCCGGCGGGATTTTTCTCTACTAATCCTGACTTTGGCATTGATTCGCCGCCAGATAACAGGAATAACTCACTAAACCCGCAAACCATAGGGCAGCCGGGCAGCCAGCTTGCGCCTTCGGTTAGGGAAATAGTAACCGTAGGCCCGGGCAGTTTTACAGGTGGCCTTGCAGCTTCTGAAGGTCGTGACTACTCTAAATTGGAAAGCGCCCGTAAATTATCTCCTAACGAATATACTTATCATTCCCAGTTGGGTTATATCTCGCTAAACCAGCGTCTCTCTAACGACGAGGTTATTGCCGTAGCATACCAATATACCATAGGTGACAGGGTATACCAGGTGGGTGAATTTGGTACTGATGGTGTAGATGCTACAGTTGTAGATGGTACCACGCCCCCGGGGCAGGCGCCAACTAATGTATCAAGCCAGAGCCTTATACTAAAGATGCTTAAAAGCAGCCTTGTGAATGTTGAAGAGCCGGTATGGGACCTTATGATGAAAAATATTTATGCTATACCGGGTGCCTTCCAGCTTTCGCAGGAAGATTTCAGGTTTAACATACTTTATACCGATCCTTCTCCGCTTAACTACATTACGCCTGCGCCGGGCTCACCAACTGCTCCGGCATTAGCGCTGCCTGCAGATGTGGCAGATACACCATTGTTGCGTGTATTTAATGTAGACAGGCTTAACTATACTAATGACCCGCAGGAAGGTGGCGACGGTTTCTTTGACTTTGTACCCGGGCTTACCGTAGATACACAAAATGGAAGAATTATATTTACTACTGTAGAGCCATTTGGTGAATACCTTTTCGATAAACTTGATAATGATACAGGTGGCGGATCATACGATGATGCTACCGAAAATAGCTATAACGCTAACCAAAGGCGCTATGTATACCGCAGGCTGTACCAGAGTACCCCGGCCGATGCACAGCAGCAAAGCGAAAAGAACAAGTTCCAGCTTCGCGGGCGCTTTAAGTCAACAGGAGGCGATGGTATTTCCCTTGGTGCTTTCAATATCCCACAGGGATCGGTTGTGGTTACAGCAGGTGGCCGTGTGCTTGTTGAAGGGCAGGACTATACCGTAAACTATCAGTTAGGCCGTGTAAATATCCTTGATCCTTCGCTTCAGGCATCTAATACGCCTATTGAAGTTTCGGTAGAGAATAATGCCAACTTTGGCCAACAGACAAGGCGTTTTATGGGCTTTAACGTAGAGCATAAATTCTCTGATAAGTTCCTTATGGGGGCAACGTTGCTACACATGTCCGAAAGGCCGTTTACCCAAAAAACCAATTACGGGCAGGAATCGGTACGTAACACTATATTCGGCTTAAATGGTATATACAATACCGAAGTACCATTCTTTACAAGGCTGGTAAATAAATTGCCTAATATTGATACGGATGCGCCTTCCAACTTCTCATTCCGTGCAGAAGTGGCCTACCTGAAACCGGGAGCATCAAAAGCAGACCAGTTTAATGGTGAGGCTACAACTTATGTAGATGACTTTGAAGGTTCACAAACCAATATTGATATGCGTGCACCACAGGCGTGGTCATTATCAAGTGCTCCGGCCAGTTTGTTCCCTAACGATTCTCCTCCGCTTGATAACCTTGAATATGGTTACCGTAGAGGTAAGCTTGCGTGGTACAGCATCGACCCTACTTTTTATGCATCTAACCAGAGGCCTTCAGGTATTTCTGACCAGGATATATCGTCAAACAGGACGAGGCGTATATTTTATGAAGAGCTTTATCCGCTTACGGATGTAGTTCCTGGACAGACAACTGTAGTAAATACACTTGACCTTTCGTACTATCCGCAGGAAAGGGGTCCTTATAACTATAACCCAATAGCTGCAACAACCAACAGCTTTACCGAAAGCCAGGCAGTAGATAACTGGGGTGGTATTATGCGTGCGGTAAACTCTACCAACTTTGAGCAGACTAATGTAGAGTATATACAGTTTTGGGTAATGGACCCGTTTGTGGGTAACCCGGGCGAAGTAAGTGAGCAGGACAATATCGGTACACTGGAAATAAACCTTGGTGAAATTTCGGAAGATATACTAAAGGATAACAGGAAGCAATATGAAAACGGGCTTCCTACTGCAGGTGGCACACAGCCTACTTTTACAACACAATGGGGCAGGGTTCCGGTATCGCAGTCGCTTATTTATGCTTTCGATACTGTTGGCGCTAATCGTGCCGTGCAGGATCTTGGTTTTGACGGTCTTGCCGATGACGAGGAAGGTTTAGGTACGCCATATGCTGGAACAGAAGACCCTGCTGCTGATAACTACCAGTTTTTCCTTGCCGCATCGGGCAATGTACTGGACAGGTATAAAAACTATAATAACGTACAGGGCAACTCACCTGTAGATGTATCAAGCAATAACCGTGGCTCAACCACGCTGCCTGATACCGAAGATATAAACCGTGACAATACTATGAACACTATTGATGCCTACTTCAGGTATCAGGTGCCTATTGTGCCGGGTGCAATGCCGGGAACAGGCTATGTGGTAGATACAAAGGAAATGAACATAACTGTACCGGGCGGTGGTAGTACACCGGTAAGATGGCTGCTTTACAAGATTCCTATTGATGCACCGGACAGGACATCAGTGGGCGGATTAAGCAACATACGTTCAGTGCGTTTTATGCGTATGTTCATGACGGGCTTCAGGCGTGAGGTTACACTACGTTTCGGTTCGCTTGACCTTGTAAGGGGTGAATTCAGGCGGTTTGTAAACAGCCTTGACCCTAATGAGGATAACAACCAGAATGAATTAGACAATATAGGATTTGACGCTATTGCAGTAAATGTACAGGAAAACAGCGACCGCAGGCCTGTGCCTTATGTATCGCCACCGGGTGTACAAAGGGAACAGTTGTATAACAATAATGCCATAATAAACCAGAATGAGCAGGCTTTGTCGCTTCGTGTATATTCGGGTGATGGCAGTATGTCAGGAGGCCTTGAGCCGGAAGATGCGCGTGCGGTGTTTAAAAATGTGAACGTAGACATGCGCCAGTATAAAAAGCTGAGGATGTTCCTGCACGCCGAGCCACTTATAAGCGATTCTCAGTCTGAAATGCTTCGTGATGATGAAATGTCAGGGTTTATTCGTTTCGGTAATGACTTTACCGAGAACTTCTACCAGGTGGAACTTAAAATGAAAGTTACACCGGTTTCTAATGCGGTTAACCTTGTATATGCGCCTGAAGACGTGTGGCCTGCAGCTAATGAGATCAATATTCCGCTGGAGGCGCTTACCAAATTAAAGATACGTGCATTGCAGGGAACTGCCGGTACACCGAATGAGTTGGGTATTATTTATGTAAACGCTACCGATCTTGACTCGTCGCTTGACCCTCGAATGATAATAGGTATAAAAGGTAACCCCAACTTTGGCCTTGTAAGGACTATAATGCTGGGTGTTAAAAATACATATACCCTTGGTGAGGCAGGGGCAAGAAACCTGCGTGGCGAGGTTTGGTTTAATGAACTTCGCCTGTCGGATATGGATAACCGGGGCGGTATGGCTGCAATTGCCAATATGGATACTAATTTTGCCGATTTTGCAACAATATCTGCAACGGGAAGAATGAGCACCATAGGCTTTGGTACTATAGAGCAGGCTCCGCAGGAGCGCAGCAGGGAAGATGTTATGCAGTATGACCTGGTAACCAACTTCAGCCTGGGTAAACTACTGCCTAAAAAGTGGGGTATTAATATTCCTTTTAACTATGCGGTAGGAGAGGAGATCATCACTCCGGAGTATGATCCGTTTCAGCAGGATATACGCCTTGACCAGCTTATTGATGAAACCCAGAACCAGGCAGAAAAAGACAACCTTAAAAACAGGGCTATTGATTATACCAAGCGTACAAGTATTAACTTTATAGGTGTTAAAAAGGAAAGGGCGCCCGAGCAAAAACAACGCGTGTATGATCCTGAAAACCTTACGCTTTCGTATTCATATAATGAAATGCAGCATCATGATTATGAAATTGAATCGCTTTTAGACCAGCAGGTGCGTACAGGTGCAGATTATAATTATACTTTCCAGAATAAGCCTGTAGAACCGTTTGCCAAATCACAGTTCTTTAAAAAGAGCAGCTACTGGAAACCTATAAGTGATTTCAACTTTAACTATCTGCCGTCTACATTATCATTCAGCAGTAATATCATAAGGCAGTTTAACAGGCAGCAGTTCAGGAATGTTGACGTAGAAGGTATTCCTATCAGTCCGCTTTACAGGAGGAATTACTTCTTTAACTACCAGTATGCCTTCAATTATAACATAACAAAATCAATTAAGTTTAATTACAGGGTTGCTACAAGCAATATTGTACGTAACTATCTTGATGAGAATAACCGTCCTATAGACGAGTATAATGTATGGCATGATTTCTGGAATGCAGGCGAGCCAAACCAGCATAATCAGGAGTTTGTAATAAATTATGATGTGCCATTCAATAAGCTACCTTTCTTAAGCTTCATGAAGTCTACCTATTCCTACACGGGTAATTACAGTTGGCAACGTTCGAGCGATGCGTTGTCAGAAGTAGAAATAGGCGGCGTGGTGTATGATCTTGGTAATATAATACAAAATGCCAATATCCATAAGCTTAATACCACGCTTAGTATGGATACCTTCTATAAATACATTGGGCTTACAGGTAAAAAGCCGGCCCCTAAGGGTGGAGCGCCCACAGCCGCTCCAAGGCCGGGACAAAGAATTACTAACAATCAGGCTGCTGCTACTGAGGGTAATGTATGGGTAAACGGGCTGCTTGGTATAGCTACCAGTATAAAAAGTATCCAGATTGATTATGAAGAGAAGAACGCTATGGCGCTTCCGGGTTATACTAACGGACTTGGCTTTTGGGGTACAACAAAGCCAACACTTGGCTTTATACTGGGTAGCCAGGATACCGATGTGCGTTATGAAGCGGCTAAAATGGGCTTGCTGACCAACTACCAGGATTTTAACCAGAACTTTACTCAAAATAAAACCACTACGCTTAACATTTCGTCAGAGGTAATATTGTTCCCGGATCTTAACATAAGGCTTACAGGTAAAAGGACTTACGCAAACAATTATTCTGAACAGTATGATGTAAGTCCTGACGGGATGTATAACTCGCGTTCGCCTTATGAGTTTGGTAATTTCGAGATATCAACAGTACTTATTAAAACAGCATTTAGCCCTAGTGATGTAAATAATTCAGAAGCCTTTAACCAAATGAGGGAGAATAGGCTTATAATCGCTGAAAGGCTTGCGACTGAACATTATGGTACGCCAAACTTCCCGCGTTATGGTGATCCCGGAGTGCCAGCCAGCGATTTTGCGACTGCCAATGCAGGTTATCCTGTGGGTTATGGCCGTAACAGCCAGGCGGTCTTGCTGCCATCATTTATAGCGGCTTATTCAGGCCAGGATGCATCGAAAGCAAATACGGGTGTTTTCCGTAATGTGCCTATTCCTAACTGGGAAATAAAATATACGGGGCTAATGCGTTACAAGTTCTTTAAGGATAGGTTCAAGCGTTTTTCTCTTCAGCACGGTTACAGGGCATCTTATAACATTAATGCATACAGGTCTAACTTTGAGTATGACCAAAACCCTAACGGACAGGATAACGGGGGTGTAGGTAACTTCTATACCAAGAACATTATTTCGAATGTAAACCTTGCCGAACAGTTCAACCCGCTTATACGCGTTGATTTTGAAATGAAGAACTCGTTCAACGTTAAGGCAGAGGTAAGGAAAGACAGGACGCTTAACATGAGCTTTGACAACAACCTGCTTACAGAGGTTAAAGGAAACGAATATATTGTAGGCCTTGGATACAGGGTAAAAGATGTAACTATAAACTCCCGCCTTGCAGATAATCCTACAAATACTATAAAGAGTGACATTAACCTGAAGGCAGACTTCTCTTTAAGGAAAAACGAAACTATTGTGCGCTATCTGGATTATGATAATAACCAGTTGGGTGGTGGTCAGAATATTTGGACAATTAAGTTCACTGCTGATTATGCTTTCAGCAAAAACCTGTCTGTTATATTCTATTATGACCATTCATTCTCTAAGGCGGTTATATCTACGGCTTATCCTATTACTAATATCCGTTCAGGTTTTACGCTGAGGTATAATTTCGGAAATTAATAGCGAAACATTTTATAATTATTGGCATAAAACATACATTTGCTAAAAACAAACAACATGAATATTCCTTCAGAATTAAAGTACACTAAAGACCACGAGTGGGTAAAGATTGATGGCGATACAGCTACAGTAGGCATTACTGATTTTGCTCAGAAAGAGCTTGGCGATATCGTATATGTAGAAGTAGAAACACTTGACCAGACACTTGCTAAAGATGAAGTTTTCGGGACAGTAGAGGCTGTAAAAACAGTATCAGATCTTTTCCTGCCTCTTTCAGGTGAAATAGTTGAGTTTAATGATTCGCTTGAAAGCAGCCCTGAAACAGTAAATTCTGACCCATACGGAAACGGATGGATGGTAAAAGTTAAATTTTCTGATGCGTCTGAAATTGAGCAGCTGCTAAGCAGTGAGCAATACAAAGAACTGATTGGCGCTTAATAAATTCTTTTGGCCTGCGGCGGCCTGGACAATCCTTATTACAATTTTATGCCTCATAAGTATGGATACTTTTGATGGTATTGATACTTTCAGTTTTGAGTATAAGGATAAAATTGTACATGCAACATTTTACTTTGTATTTACCATTTTTTGGTGTCTTTTCTTCAGGACAAGAATGAAGGATAATGTAAGGCTGAAAGTTTTCCTGATAGCTGTAAGTTATGGTGTGCTTATAGAAATATGCCAGGCATTTTTTACAGAACAGCGAAGTGGCGATGTTGCCGATGCACTGGCCAATACAGCAGGAAGCGCAATAGCAATATTGGTATTGTGGCTTTTTGAAAGAATAAGAAAATAAAACATATATCCCCCGCTATTAACGGGGGATATTTTTTGATTTATAATTATGGATATAAAACAATATTTAGATTCTACTTATTTAAAAACTGCGGAACAGGCAGGCTTGTCTGAAAGTGAGAACGCAGAGATAGTGAAAAAAGCGATTCAGGAAGCAATTGATGAGAACTTTAAACTGATTATGATACGCCCAGATATGGTATCATTGGCAGCGGAAATGATTGCTTCGGCTAAATCAGGAGTTGCTATTGGTACGGTAATAGACTTTCCTGAAGGTCGTGGTGGCCTGGAACATAAATTGGCTGAAGCACAAAAAGCCATTGAAGATGGCGCGGATGACCTTGATTTTGTTGCCGATTATGAGGCTTTTAAAGCTGGGGATATAGCTAAAGTGAAAGAAGAAGTGCTTAAATGTACAAGGCTGGGGCGTGACAATAACAAAATAGTGAAATGGATTATTGAGGCAGCAGCACTAAATGAGCACCAGATTGTGCAGCTTAGTGCCCTGATAAAGAATGTAATACTGAGCCATTTTGACGAAGATGATTATGCTAATGTATTTGTAAAATCATCTACAGGGTTTTATAAAACCGAAAACGGACTGCCAAACGGGGCGACTGTTCCGGTGATAAAGCTAATGCTCGAAAATTCGTTCCCGCTTCCGGTAAAAGCTGCAGGCGGTGTACGTTCATATGAAGAAGCGGTTGAAATGATAAACTTGGGGGTAAAAAGGATAGGTACATCGTCAGCCAAAGCCATAGCTGATGGTGGAGAAACATCAGGCAGTTATTAATTTGCTTTACATGCTTAAATAAGAAAAGCCTCCCAAATAAGCGGGAGGCTTTTCTCTTTCATAGCAATTTAAGCGATTTTGCTTTTTCACAGCAATTTAATAAACAACCTTTATGAAGCATTTTTATATAAGATGCAGTACAACCAAAAAGGTTGCGTAGTTAAATTAAAAAAGTTAGCCGTTTTTTTAAATGCCCTGATTTTGAAAGAATGTATATTTTAAAGTATCTTTGCGCCATCTTTCAGAAATTCAATGAAAATCACTTTGAACGCTTCAGATAAAACGGTTTCGCCAAAATCCCTGCTTGCAGATTTTACCGCCATTACCAAAGCCAGGCTGGCTGTTAGTGTGGTATTCTCATCGGCTGCGGGATACCTCCTTGGTGTTTCCGATGACAATAAATTCAGCTGGGTAACATTTATAATGCTTGTTATAGGCGGCTACTGTATGGTAGGCGCTTCTAATGTATTTAACCAGATCATAGAAAAAGACCTTGATGCCAAAATGGACCGTACCAAAAACCGTCCGGTTCCATCAGGTAAAATGACATCAAGGAGTGCATTTTGGCTGGGTGTTTTACTAACACTCGCCGGGCTTGCCATACTTTATGCAATCAATCCTAAGTCGGCCATGTTTGGCGGTATATCCATATTCTTATATGTAAGTGTTTATACCCCGCTTAAAACATTAACGCCGCTATCAGTATTTGTGGGTGCATTCCCCGGCGCTATTCCGTTCATGCTGGGCTGGGTAGCGGCTACAAATAATTTTGGTATAGAGGCCGGTACACTGTTTATGATACAGTTTTTCTGGCAGTTTCCCCATTTTTGGGCTATTGGCTGGTTCCTGTTTGATGATTATAAAAAAGCAGGTTTTTTTATGCTGCCTACAGGTAAAAGAGATAAGAAAACAGCACTGCAAACTATACTATATACGGTGTGGCTGATATTAGCATCATTGCTTCCGGCTACAGGTTATACCGGCCAGTTAAAACTTTCAATGGTGTCTGCGGCAATCGTGTTATTGCTGGGATTATGGATGTTGGTATATGCAGTTAAGCTTTATAAAGAAATGGATGGCAAAGCAGCCAGGAAACTTATGCTGGTAAGTGTATCCTATATTTCGCTGCTCCAGGTAATATTTGTTTTAGATAAATTTATTCGATAATTATGGAAATGTCAATTAAAGAACATAATGACAGGAAAAGCAGGTCATACAAAATGCTGTTATGGTTTGCAATGATCAGTATGTTCATGATGTTTGCAGGACTTACAAGCGCTTATGTGGTTAGTGCATCAAGGCCTGACTGGCTTGATTTTCAACTCCCGAACGCATTTATAATAAGCACGGTGGTTATAATTGCCAGTAGTGTAACTTTTCATATGGCTAAAAAGGCCATGCAGCAAGGTGACAGGGGGACTACATCGGCATTATTGCTGGCCACCCTTGCATTAGGTATAACGTTTGTTGCCTGTCAGTTTTACGGTTTTGACGAAGTTATAGCGGCAGGTTATTATTTTACAGGGCCGGAAAGTAACGTTACTACTTCATTCCTTTATATTGTTACAGTAGTACACCTTGCACACCTTGTGGCGGGGCTTATTGTACTTCTTGTGGTAATTTATAATCATTTTAAACAAAAGTATAAACCCGGTCAAACCCTTGGAATAGAGTTGGGTGCAATGTTTTGGCACTTTCTTGATGTTTTGTGGGTATATTTGTTTTTGTTTTTCTATTTCTATTAATAGAAAAAAATGTAAATTTGAAAACTTTTTAACTTTTAACACTATATGGCGACAGTTACAACTACAGCTACTACTACTGGCAAAACATGGGGCGGAGGAAACGAACCTATGGCCGCAAGTTACGGTAAACTGATGATGTGGTTCTTCATTGTATCAGATGCCCTGACATTTTCAGGATTCCTTGCTGCATACGGTTTTTCAAGGTTTAAATTCATCGAAACATGGCCAATAGCCGATGAGGTGTTTAATCACTTCCCCTTTATGCATGGTGTTGATGCGCCGATGTACTATGTTGCATTCATGACATTTATCCTTATTTTCTCTTCAGTAACTATGGTTCTTGCAGTTGATGCAGGACACCACATGAAGAAAACCAAGGTGGCTGTTTATATGTTGCTTACAATTGTAGGTGGTTTTATATTCCTTGGCTCTCAGGCTTGGGAATGGAAAAACTTTATAAAAGGTGAATATGGTGCGGTTGAAACCAAAGGCGGTTCTATACTTCAGTTTGTTAATGCTAACGGTGAAAGGGTAAAGCTTGCTGATTTTGCAGCACACCTTCCGGCGCAGCAGGCAGAAAAAGTAAGAAGTAAAGGCGTTTGGTTTACTGAAGGCGAAACTATGTCGTCGTATTCAGTTGCCGAAGTTATTGAAGGCTTTAAAGCGCATCCTGAAGTTTTGGTAAGGATAGAAAAGCTTGATGCTAACAAAAAGAAAACAATACTTAGCAGGGAAGAATCATTAAAAATGGTTAACGAAACACATTATGTTGTTGAGGGAGCTAACCTGATAAGAAACGAATACGGTCATAAATTATTTGCTAACTTCTTTTTCTTTATTACAGGATTCCACGGTTTCCACGTGTTCTCCGGTGTAATGATCAATATCCTTATATTCTTCAATGTGCTTTTAGGTACTTATGAAAAGAGGAGAAGTTATGAAATGGTTGAGAAAGTTGGTTTATACTGGCACTTTGTAGACTTGGTTTGGGTGTTTGTATTTACATTCTTCTACCTTGTTTAATTAATAAATTATTACAGAAATGGCACATTCGCACGAATCAAATACAAAAAGGATATGGCTGGTATTCGGTATCCTTTCAGTAATCACGATAGTTGAAGTTATTCTTGGTATCCTTAAGCCTGCAGTACTTCATACTAATACATTATTCCACATGAATCTTCTTAACTGGATATTCATTGTACTAACACTTTGGAAAGCCTATTACATTATGTGGGCGTTCATGCACCTTGAAGGTGAAAAAGCCAACTTAAGGTGGTCAATAGTGGCGCCGCTGGTTTTCCTTATTGCATATTTGGTACTTATAATTCTTATTGAAGGTGACTATATTTTTGAGGTGTTCAAAAATTCACACTACAAATGGATTTTCTAACAATACATTATTCATAAAAAAGGCAGTTTTTCAACTGCCTTTTTTTTATTTTTGCATAGGAAATTTTCCATCTTCATAATGAAAAGAAAACTTGTTCTCCTCAGCTTACTTGTCCTTCCGCTTGCATTGTATATTTATTTTTCACTTGTCAAGCACAATTCCCTTTTTTTACCAGTAATCACTAAAAATGTAAACGAGCTGCCTGTAGGTACAATGTTTAATAATGATACGGTAAAGCTTGAAAAGCAAATCACGGTACTTGGCTTTACCGGCAGCAATATTGCCCGTAAAAAGGAAACTATTTTCAATATAAACCAAAAGATAAACAGCCGCTACAAAGATTTTACCGATTTCCAGATTGTAATGATTGCGCCTGAAGGGATTGAGGCTGATGTGAAAAAACTGCAAAGTGAGATTAAAACCATGGCTGATACTTATAACTGGAAGTTTGTATACCTGCCCAAGGAAACAATCGAAAGCCTGTATGCGTCATTAAAGGTTAAAGAACCACTGGATGCCGACGGTGGCACGTTCAATATTTTTATTATAGATAAGGATAAAAGCCTGAGGGGCAGAAATGGCAAAAACAAAAAAGGCGAACACGAATACAGAGATAGCTACAATAGCTTCTCGGCATCAGAGCTGCATAATGAAATGACCGATGATGTTAAGATTGTTTTACGTGAATACCGCCTTGCCCTGAAAAAGAATGATACGCTTAAAGGAGTAAAACGACAAATATGAAAAACAACAAAACATACATAGCAGTTTCATTTATTATACTGGTTTTCGGAATCATTTTCATTCCGAAAATTGTAAACAGGATGAAGAATGGAAATGTCATACAAAATGACAGGCTGAATATTAGCCGTGAAACTACGGGCCGCCAGTCTGATCTTGTTGTAATGGCCGATGCTCCTAAATTTAACCTTACGAACCAGGATGGTAAAACCATTACCCAGGAGTTCTATAAAGATAAGGTGTATGTAGTGGAGTTCTTTTTTGCTACATGTCCTACTATTTGCCCGGTGATGAACCAAAACATGCTGGAGATTGAGAGAGAGTTTATCAATAATAAAAATTTTGGTATTGTTTCTATAACTATCGATCCAAAGCATGATACGCCGGAGGTATTAAAAAACTATGCCAATAACCTTGGTGTAAAATCAGAGAACTGGAATTTCCTTACAGGTGACAGGGATTATATATACGACCTTGCTAACAAGAACTTCAAGATTTTTGCGGGAGAGAATGAGAAGGTAGCAGGAGGTTTTGAGCACAGCGGATTATTTGCACTTATTGATAAGAACGGAAAAGTAAGATGCCGTAAAGACAAAAATGGCAATCCTATATTTTATTACTCCGGCGAAAACTTCAGTGATCCTGAAGGTATGGAAACCGATCTTGAGGGTAAATACAAGCCGGGTGTTGTGGCAATTAAAGAAGATATTAAAAAATTATTACAGGAATAATGGAAAATTCTAAAGCCATAGAGGCTAAATATAACAAATGGATAATCGTTCTTTCAGTAGCTATACCTTTAGTTGTAGCTTTACTGTTTGGTGTTAACTTAAGAAAATTGGGGTATGATGTGCAGCCACTATCATTCCTGCCGCCAATATATGCTACAATAAACGGGCTTACTGCCGTGGTACTTGTAACTGCCGTATGGGCTATAAAAAACAAAAAACAAAAGCTTCATGAAAACCTTATGAAGTTTGCCATATTCCTGTCAGTTTGTTTTCTTGCTATGTACGTGGCCTACCATATGACTTCAGATTCCACAAAATTTGGTGGAGAGGGAGCAATTAAATACCTCTACTTTTTTATCCTGATAACACATATTATCCTTTCGGTTATTATTATTCCTTTTGTATTGGTAACGTATGTAAGGGCTTTATCACAAAGTTTTGAAAGGCACCGTAAGCTGGCTAGGATAACCTACCCACTATGGCTGTATGTGGCTGTAACAGGTGTTATAGTGTATGTTATGATTTCTCCATATTACGCACACTAATACGGTAGGTTATGAAAAAGTTTATATTAAACAGTGTTTTGCTATTGACATCATTTTTTGCAAGTGCGCAATGTGCAATGTGCCGCGCATCATTGGAAAGCAGTGACGGTAGTGTAAAGCCGGAGGCAGTTAATGACGGTATTGTATACCTCATGATATTTCCTTACCTGTTGGTAGGGCTGGTTGGCTTTGCTATTTACAGGATGCGCCAAAAGAAAAAAGCACAGCAGTAATTCTGATTACTTAAGGCCGTCAACTTTTACGTCCATCTTGCCCGATGTTTTTATAAAAGCAATAATAGCCCTGTTAGTAAGTTCTACCTTTTCAAATTCAAAATCGTTCAGCGTGCCGTTAATAAAAACGCCAGGCATTGGCGAATAATTTTTCAGGTATGGCAGCAAGTTCTTTTTGCCTTCTTCCAGGTTAGGCTGTATAGAGTAACGGCAGTTTTCCTGAATTTTTCGCAATATCATTCCCTCAGCCAGCCAGTTGGCTGTACGCATCAGCACACTTTTAGTGTCCAGTACATATTGCAGTTGGTCAAAGTAAATTTCTTTGGTTACAGAATTGTAGTTAGGAAAACCTGAAAGATATATAGTACCGTTTACTGATCCTGTCAGGTCAAGCGCAATGATCATTTTGCCGTCTTTGTTCCACATGTCTACTTTTTGTACGGT
>JBQGDS010000179.1:0-4350 GCA_052039185.1 Flavobacterium sp. | reverse complement strand
GTCGGCTAAAATGAATATACCGGAGTACACACCAGGCTGTAAAATATCTGCTAAATAGCTGTAACACTCGTTGTTAAAATATATGGGATAACCCTGTGATTGAATGGCCTGCATGACAGAAATGATTGTAGATTTAATTATTGGCAAAATAAACTATTTTATATCTTTAATTATTGCGTTGTATTTATATTTGCATAAATTTTTTTACTACAAATGGAAAAGATCTTCAACAATACCGAAGCTGCTTTTGCCCTAAAGAGCGATACAGAACTTGACAGGGCTTATTTCCTGTTTAAAATGATAGCTTCCGAACCACTGGTTAAAATAGGTACGGCTGTTACCAATTTTGCACTGAAAGTGCATCTGCCGGTTGAGAGGCTTATAAGAGCCACGGTTTTTGATCATTTTTGTGGAGGCACAACCGAAGAGGACTGCCTGCCTGTAGTAGATAAAATGTATACTAAAGGAGTTTCATCGGTGCTGGATTATTCTGTAGAAGCTAAAGAAGATGAATCTGAATTTGATAAAGCGCTTGAAAAAACGCTTAAAACAATAGTTTTTGCTAAGGAACGTGCTGCCATACATTTTGCAGTATTTAAACCAACAGGTTTCGGCAGGTTTGAGCTTTATGAAAAACTGGGCGAAGGCAAAACGCTGAATGCAACAGAGCAGGCAGAATGGGAGAGAGTTCTGGAACGTTTTGATATTGTATGTAAAACGGCTCATGAAATGGATGTTGCATTACTTATTGATGCAGAGGAAAGCTGGATGCAGGATGCCGCAGATAATGTTGTGGCTGATATGATGCGTAAGTATAATAAAGATAAAGCCATAGTTTTTAATACACTGCAAATGTATCGTTGGGACAGGCTGGACTACCTGAAAAAATTACACGAAGAAGCAAAACAGCAGGGCTTTTATATAGGGATGAAAATTGTGCGTGGCGCATATATGGAAAAAGAAAATAAACGCGCCGAAGAAAAGGGGTACATATCGCCTATATGCATTTCTAAAGAAGCAACTGATATTAATTATGATGCTGCTGTAAGCTACATGGTAGAACACATTGATACCATGGCCATTTTTGCCGGGACGCACAATGAAGATAGTTCATATAAGTTAATGGAATTAATGAGTGTTAACAATATTTCCAAAAATGATGAAAGGATATGTTTCGGCCAGTTATACGGCATGAGCGACAACATTAGTTTTAATCTTGCTGCAAATGGTTATAACGTAGCTAAATATCTTCCTTTTGGACCTGTGCGGGATGTTATGCCCTACCTTATACGCCGTGCTGAAGAAAACACATCGGTAGCGGGACAAACAAGCCGGGAGCTTAACCTTATAGGCGCAGAAAGAAAGCGAAGGAAGCTGGATAATTAAAATTTGTAATTTATTTCTGTATTTTTATTGAAGTATGGTAGGGAATAGGCGTACTGCCTTGTTATCTGTTTTACAGATGATTTAAAATTACTCAACCCACCTAACCAATAAACCTACATGAAAAAACAACTACTTTCAGCATTAATTGCCATATGCCTTGGCAATGGAATATATGCTCAAAACTTTACGCTAAAGCCATCATCAGGTATTATACCCTTACGGTACAGCAGTGTTCAGTTTGCTGATATTGACGGTGATGGTGATCTTGACCTGTTTGCCACGGGAGCTAACAATTCCTATATCCTGACCTCAAAACTTTATAAAAATGACGGGACAGGTAACTTTACCCTGCACGACGAAGATACATTTATAAAAACAAGGGAAGGGAGTTCTGCGTTTGCTGATGTGAATGGAGATGGTGCGCCCGATCTTATTGTACTGGGCAGTACATATGCTACTTCAACCAAGCTGTATATTAATGACGGCCAGGGGAATTTCAGTCTTTCTCCTTCATCTAATTTTAGAAACAGTATGAAAGGCAGTATAGCTTGTGCAGACCTTGATAATGATGGAGATATTGACGTGGTTATTACCGGAATGTTCTCATCAGATCAACGTTTTACCGAAGTATACATGAATGATGGTAATGGAATTTTTACTCTAAAAAGCAATAGCGGTTTTGAAAATGCCGGTGTAATGAGCAGCTCCGTAGCGCTTGCAGATGTAAACGGCGATGGGTTTAAAGATATGCTTTTAAGTGGTATTCTGCAAAATGCGCAGTTTATGAGCAAGCTTTACCTTAATGACGGTACAGGTTCTTTTACCGAAACTCCAAATGTATTTACCAAGGTTGCCCTGGGTTCAGCTTCTTTTGCAGATATAGATCTTGATGGCGACCAGGATTTACTGCTTGTAGGAGCTGTCATAAACAACCCTTCTGTAACTCATATTTATACAAATGACGGGCAAGGTAATTTTACTTTACTGTAGAACACGCCTTTTACAGGGGTGGGTTACAGTAACGGAACTTTTGTAGATGTGAATAATGACGGTTATCCTGATGTATTTGTAAATGGCCGGAACCAGCCCAGCTCTAATTATGCTAATATCTACCTTAACAATGGCGCGTCCGGTGGTTTTACGTTGGTGCAAAACAATACATTCACCGCCACGAGTGAAGGAGCGATAGCCTTTGCTGACATTGATGGCGATACAGATTTAGATCTTCTCATTACAGGTTTGTCGGGCAATTCTGCCACAGCCAATGTTTATCTTAATAACTTTGTTTTAAGCAGCCCTGATATCAATGCTGGAAAGATAGGATTGTATCCCAATCCGGTAACTGATGTACTGATACTGGATAATACAGAAAATATTACAGGCTATACTGTTTACACAATTAACGGACAAATGGTTTTATCGGGTAACACAAACCCATCGTCAGGAAATAATATTAATTGTAGTAGCCTTACTCCGGGAATGTATATTGTATCACTTATTTCAGACAAGGGCACAGAACAGGTAAAAATTATAAAGCAATAAAGACTGTTTCTCCCAAACAAAAAGTATCGCTGATTAGCGGTACTTTTTGTTTTTAATTAATTTTGCAGAAAATTAAATTATAATGAAGTTTAAGCATCGTTTAGCATATTATTTATTAGGTGTATTAATAGGAGGTATGTTCCTTTTTTTTATTTTCCAGAATAAGCGTACTGAGTTTTGTTACCTGCCTAACTGTAGGGTTTTAAAAAGCATCAGGAGCAAACCGGTTGTGTATTCGGAAGAGGTAAAGAAAAAATTTGCCGAGAAAACCTTTAATTATGACGATGTGAAGCGTTGTACTGAAGATGGTAGTGTGGATTTTTCAAAAAGCAATAAAGAATATAAGGGAGGCAAGCTTTATATAATAGAAGGTAAAAGCACTAAAGATGAGAATGTTGTAGTTGAAGTGGTAAATTATGATGACAAAGTGCTTTTAAGAGATATAAAAAAACAGTAAAATATTTTAGTATTTCCCTTGCAGATACAAATACTACGTGTATATTTGCACTCGCAATAACACAGGAATACTATTGGTTACTGCATTCTAAGGGCGATTAGCTCAGCTGGTTCAGAGCACCTCGTTTACACCGAGGGGGTCGGGGGTTCGAACCCCTCATCGCCCACAACTTTTAACTCTTCAGGAAACTGAAGAGTTTTTTATTTGGAACAGATTTTGAGAACTAAGCAGACACGCTTATTTTTGTATTTATGAAATATATAATACTGTTCATTCTGCTTTTTTCATTTTCAGCTAACGCACAGGTAATGCATTGTGGGTATGATTTTACATCTTACATTGTGCTGGATGTGCACGAGGCAGGAAAGAAAGAGAATATCAAAAACCTTCGCATTACTGTTGTAGACAGCCTGGGGCGCGACCTCATAAATGTAAACAATCTGTATAGCTTTAAAAATGCTAACCAACCTTTGCAGTTTAGTTCCAATTACAAAATAGGGGATGATAATAAACAACTGCAGGAAGGTGCAACGGCAACTAAAGAGCGCTGGTTTTTCCCTTTTGCCAAAGACAATTACCTGCTTTCGGTCTCCAATACTTTTCCTGCAGATAATTTTAGCATTAAGGTGGAAGATATAGACGGAAAAGCAAACGGAGGAAAATTTAAAACAGCAATTATTCCGCTATACAGCTATAATATGTATATTTTATGCAGCAACGAAAGCCAGCAGGCGGCAGTTAAATTTGGCCGTAAAATGAATAAACCTATTGATGTTGTACTGGAACTTGAGTGAAATCTAGTATTATTTCCATTTAATATTACACCCCAGGCTCGGCTTCTGGTTCTCAGGTATCCACCTGTTATATAAAACACCATCTATTGCAGTCCTAAGATCGCTTCCGCTTAAAGGTATGTTATTTGCCGGTCGCGAATCATCAAGCTGCCCACGGTATACTAGTTTATC
>JBQGDS010000178.1:0-19155 GCA_052039185.1 Flavobacterium sp. | reverse complement strand
GGTTCCGGTTGCCATTTCTTCATCTCCGGCAAGCACCGCAAAAGGTATTCCACGCTTATCGGCATGCTGAAACTGTTTCCCTATCTTGGCGGCATCCGGATACAATTCAGCCTTTATACCCTGCCCTCTTAGCTGTTTGATTGCCTTCATTGCGTAAAGCGCTTCTTTATTACCAAAGTTCAGGAATAATACCTTTGTAGCTTCCGTTACAGTATCAGTGAAAAGATTAAGTTCTTCCAGCACAAGGTAAATCCTGTCCAAACCAAACGATATACCCACACCACTCATATTTTTCAGGCCAAAAATACCCGTAAGGTCATCATACCTTCCACCGCCGCCTATTGAGCCCATAGCTACCTCTTTAGGCGCCGAAACCTCGAATATAGCACCTGTATAATAATTTAATCCGCGCGCCAGGGTTACATCAAGGTCAAGTACCGATTTGCCCAGTCCAATCTCTGCAACATTGTCACAAATAAAGCGCAATTCCTCTACCCCTTTCATTCCTTCTTCCGAAGATGAAAGCAGGTCAGTTAGCTTAGCCAGCTTCTCGTTTATTGATCCTTCAAAATTAAATAGCGGTTGTACCTTTTCTATAGATTCTGGTGTAATACCTTTTTCAAGCATTTCTTTTTTCACACCATCTTCGCCAATCTTATCCAGCTTATCAAGCGCTACCGTAAAGTCTATCAGTTTATCTTTTGCGCCAATAACCTCAGCGATGCCCGATAGTATCTTGCGGTTGTTTATTTTTATAGTAACACCATTTAACCCCAATGAGGTAAATACATTATCATACAACTGTACCAGTTCCACTTCCTGCCATAGCGAGGTTGACCCCACTACGTCGGCATCACACTGGTAAAACTCACGGAAACGCCCTTTCTGTGGACGATCTGCCCTCCATACCGGTTGTATCTGGTAACGTTTAAAAGGAAATTCAATTTCATTTTGGTGCTGTACGACATAACGTGCAAACGGCACAGTAAGGTCATAACGCAGTGCTTTTTCAGATATTTGCGATGTAAGCTTTAAACTGTCCCGATTTGTCAGGAGCTCTTCAGCCGCTTTCGCAAGATAGTCGCCACTGTTCAGTATTTTAAAAATAAGCCTGTCGCCTTCTTCACCATATTTGCCCATAAGGGTATCAGAGTTCTCGAAAGAAGGTGTTTCAATAGGCTGGAAGCCAAAAGTCTCAAAATGATGCTTTATCGCCGATATGATGTATTGACGCTTAGCCACCTCAGCAGGTGAAAAATCTCTTGTCCCTTTTGGTATTCCCGGTTTTGCCATTGTGTATTACTTATAATTTTAAAGCACAAATATACGGCAGGTAATTGGGATTTCAGATTTTAGAATATAGATAAAACTATATAGTAACGCCATAACTTTACCACTTTCAAACTTTATGGGTTTATAACTTTCAGATTTTAAACTAAAGATTGTATTTTAGTGCCATCAATCAAAAACCTTATGTTTAACCTTTTCAGGGAAAATACAAAAATAGCCTTTGGCTCAATAAAAGGACAGCTGCTCCGCACCATACTTACCGTACTTATTATTGGTATAGGTATCTGGGCACTGGTAGGCATCCTGGCAGCAGTTACTGTTTTGGAGAGTACCATAACCGGTAGTTTCGCATCTATGGGTGCTAACACGTTTACCATGAGCCGATACGATTTTTCCGAACAATTGGGACGCAACAGGAGTAATGCTAAGGTTAACCCGATTATAAGTTACCCACAGGCAAAAGAATTTCAGGATAAATATGACTTTACAGGGTCTACGGTGTCGCTTTCGTTTACCGCGGCAAGCAATGTAGAGGTAAAGCATGAAATTAAAAAAACCGATCCTGAGATTACTATTGTGGGGGCGGACGAAAATTTCCTGCCTAACTCCGGACTGGAAACTACCAAAGGCAGAAATTTCAACAACTTTGACATTGCCAACAATAATTATGTGTGTATTGTAGGTTCTGACTTTGAAAAAGGGCTTTTTAAGGACACTAACCCAATTGACAAGATTATTTCGGTACGCGGAGCCCGATTCAAGGTAATTGGCGTACTTAAAGCTAAAGGTTCAACTTTTGGGAGCCGACAGGATTTAAGGCTTATAATCCCGGTACAGGTGGCACGTTCGCTTTTTACAGCACCTAATATTGATTACGAGATAAAGGTGATGATCAACCAAAAAGACCTTTTAAATCCGGCAGTAGACGAAGCTATACTTACCATGAGGCGCGTACGCAAACTGAACCCTCTGGAAGATGATAACTTTGGTATCGAACGTAGTGATGAGCTTTTGCAGCAGCTGCTTTCTGAAACGCAGGCATTAAGTATTGCCGCCTGGGTTATTGGTATTATAACGGTTTTCGGCTCTTCAATTGCGCTAATGAACATAATGCTGGTATCGGTAACAGAAAGAACACGTGAAATAGGCGTACGTAAATCGCTTGGAGCTACCCGTAATACTATTGCCATGCAGTTTTTTACCGAAACACTTATTATAAGCGTTATGGGCGGAACAGTAGGACTAATACTCGGGTTGCTTACCGGTTATGGCGCATCGCTTATATTTGGTGTGGCCTTCCCTATCCCGTGGCTTGCCATAACAGCTGCATTAATAACCATTATTATTGTAACGCTGTTTTCAGGCTCCTACCCTGCAGTCAAGGCATCTAAGCTGGACCCGGTTGAAGCATTACGATACGAGTAAATTTATTTATAGCCAACAGTAAATCATCCTGTCATTGCCGTACAAATCTTTTTTAAGGACTATGTTTTTATAACCGTAGCTTTCCAGCATTTCAACGGTTTCATTTCCTAAGTACTGGTTTATTTCAAAATATAACTTACCCCCGGGGTTTAGTGCAGATTTTGCCAGTAATGCTATTTTACGGTAAAACAGAAGTGCATCATTATCATCAACAAACAATGCCAGATGTGGCTCATAATCCAATACGTTTTGTTTAATCTCGGCTTTTTCAAGATTACGCACATAAGGCGGATTAGAAACTATAACATCAAACTGCTGCGGAAGCATTTCTGTTTCTAAAATATCTTTCTGCCAAAAAGTGACAGATGCAGCATTATGTTCAGCATTTCTTTTAGCAGTGGTAAGCGCATTTTCCGATACGTCTATTGCAAATACTTCAGCGTCAGCTAAGTTTTTTGCCAGTGCTATTGCAATACAGCCACTTCCTGTACCTATATCAACAATGCTCAAACTACCTTGTAATGCATTTTCCTGAATTATCCACTCTACCAGTTCCTCCGTTTCAGGGCGAGGAATGAGTGTATTTTCATTAACCTCAAACTCCAGCCCGAAGAAATGAGCCTTATTAAAAATATACTGAATGGGTTTTAAAGTTTCCAACTGTGACAGGACAGCATTCCATGACTCTAACTCTGAGGCAGATAATTCTGCTTTAGGATTCATGGCAAGGTCCAGCCTTTTCCAACCTTTCAGCTCTTCAAGGGTAATGATAAAAAAACTTTCAGCCTCTATGCTGTCATATAGTGGTGTAAGCTTTTGCAGGAAATACGTGCGATAATCTTTAAGTTTCATAAGTACTGCAAAATTAACCATAATTGAACGAAACTTTGTAACTTTGAGACTTTACCTCTGTGAAAAATGACCACACACAAAATTTACATGCAGCGCTGCCTGGACCTGGCGCGGAATGGCCTTCGGGCTGCTATGCCAAATCCATGTGTTGGGGCCGTACTTGTTTATAACGGCCGTATTATAGGCGAAGGCTTTACATCGCCCTATAGCGGTGCACATGGCGAGGTAAACTGTATTAACTCGGTCAAGGAAGAAGATCGTAAACTTATCCCGGACTCGACTTTGTATGTAAGCCTTGAACCCTGCAGCCATTATGGCAAAACGCCTCCGTGCTGTGACCTTATCATTAATCAGCAGATTAAAACAGTTGTAATAGGCACGACTGATCCGCACGAAAAAGTTGCGGGCAATGGCATACGCAGGCTTCAGGAAGCAGGAAGGGAAGTAATTACAGGAGTATTGGAAAAAGAGTGCCGTGAGTTCAACAGGCGTTTTTTTACCTTCCATGAAAAGAAACGCCCTTATATTATCCTTAAATGGGCTGAAAGCTGTGTCGGTTTTTTAATCCCGCTTATCACCAAAAATGATATGGCAGATAAAAAGCCGGTATGGATCACCAATCCATATTCGAGGCAGTTGGTGCACAAATGGCGGAGTGAAGAAATGGCAATACTGGCAGGCACCCAAACCATTATTGATGATAACCCAAGCCTTGATGTCCGCGATTGGTCAGGCCCTGACCCTGTACGGGTTATCCTTGACCGTACCGGAAGGATTGATGGAAATTACACTGTTAAAAATCAAAAAATAAAGTCAATTATCTTGACAGAGCAGGACAATTGTACTAATTTAGAGAATCTCATCTTTGAAAAAACGGCTTTCGATTCAGACTTTCCGCAGAACGCCATGAATATGTTGTTCCGCTATAACCTGCTTTCGGTAATTATAGAAGGTGGCAGGCATACACTGCAATCGTTTATTGATGCAGGACTATGGGATGAGGCACGTATTTTTAAAGGTGAAGTGAGTTTTGGCGGAGGTACTCCTGCCCCTAAACTCAAAGGTAAACTAACAGGTAAACAGGCTATAGAAAAAGACGAACTATTAATTTTCAGGAATTATGGTTAATACGATAATATTTGATTTTGGTGATATTTTCATTGATAAAGATAAAAAGGCAAAAGATGATGCCTTAAACAAACTCGGCCTTACAGAATGGGGTGCAGATATGGAGCGCCTTGAAGAAAAGCTGGAAACCGGAATTATTAAAGAAGAAGAATTCCTGAAAGGCATACAGCAAAAAATACCCAATGCCACACTTGACGAAATAAGGGATGCCTGGAATGCAGGTATTGGCGAATTCCCCTTATACCGCCTTGAATTTTTACAGAAATTATCAGAAAACTACCGACTGTTCCTGCTTAGTAATACCGACCCGATACATATTGAAAAATTCGAGCAGGATGCCGGAGCCTCCTTTTACAGCGATTTTTACCAGTGCTTCGAAAAAGTGTATTTCTCTCATGAAATAGGCGTACGCAAGCCCGATGAAGAAGCTTATTATTACCTTGTAAACAAACATGAGGTTCAGCCAAAACGTACCCTTTTTATAGACGACAAAGATTTTAATACAAATGCAGCTGAAGCACTGGGCTTCCATGTATGGAACCTAAAAGTGGGTGAAGAAGATGTGGTTGACCTTTTTGATAAAAAGATCATTACCCATGATGATGTTTAATTACCTGCCGGCTTAGTTTTTACAGCTGCAACCAGGCTGTTATGCTCATTAGTATAAAACAATACATTCCTGTTTACAGGAAGGTTCTTAAATTCAGATTTTAAAATATAACAGGCTATTTTTTCAACCATAACCTTGTCATCAGGCGCTACAATATATATCGCTATTTTATCAGCATCTTTCATAGCAAAGTATATTTCTACCTTCTGCTTGTCTTCAAACAGGGCATTTACTCCTGAAGTCAGTTCATCAAGCAGCAATTTATCTGCCTCAGAATAATCATAACCGGCATCACCCATTTTTTTATAATCCAGCACTTCAAAGCCTGACATTTCAACACCGCAGTATTTTTCTTTTACTTCAGCTTTGTGCCCACAGGAAACTCCAAGTATCAGTAATGAAAAAAAGGTAAATATTTTTATTGTTTTCATGTTCAGTCTGTTTGTTATACAAGTATAACGATTTTTAGCCATTTGTTATTTGCAGTTATATAAAATATCTTTGCGGTTCATCTTTCAGCTTTTGGAAAAAGATACCTACAAAACCCTTTCAGCCCCATCAGAAGAAACGCTTTTTAAGGAAAAGAACAGCAAGTTCTTTGGCTATGCATTTCCTGTAAGCAATGAGGACGAAGTAAAATCGTTTCTGGAGGACATCCGAAAGCAGCATCATTCAGCACGCCATTGGTGCTATGCGTACCAGATGGGTACTGAAACTATTTATTACCGCGCCAATGACGATGGCGAACCAAGTAATACTGCAGGCATGCCCATTTACGGACAGATACAATCATTCGGGGTAACTAATGTATTGGTAATTGTAGTGCGCTATTTTGGCGGGGTGAAGCTTGGTGTTGGCGGACTCATTTCTGCGTATCGTGCCTCGGCACAAATGGCGTTGGAAGCATCGAAAATTATTGAAAAAACTATCGACATACATTACACCCTTAAATTTGGGTACCAGGTAATGAATAAGGTAATGCGTGTTATAAAGGAAAAGAACCTGGATATTGTTTCCCAGAAAATGGAAATGGACTGCGAAATAGTTATAAGTACCCGCAAAAAAAATGCCCCCGCAATACTGGAGGCATTTACTAATTTATATGAGGTTTCAATTAGTGACAAGGTATAATACAAATCTCACTTTTTAATTAACTGCTTTTTGCTTTTGAAATAGCATCTAAAACATATTCCGGCGGCGAAACCGGACGGCCTGTTTTCATATCTACAAACACAAGCATTGAGTATCCCGTTGTTAATAACTCATCTTTCTCATTACGTATTTCATAGTCAAATTCTATCTTTACCGAGTGTTGGTTTTTTAGTATGGTACGCACGGTTAACAAATCATCATACCGTGCCGGTTTTTTATAATTTAATGTTAAAGAAACAACTGGCAGCATTATGCCATTCTGTTCCATAATCGCATAACTAAGTCCCAGATTTCGAAGCCATTCAACCCTTCCCATCTCAAAGTATTCGGCATATTTGCCATGATATACTACTCCCATCTGATCTGTTTCGGCATATCGAACACGTACGTTAATTTCGTGAAAATCCATATTTTACAATTGTTAATTCTTTATTAAATTTCTATATATTCACTTACATATTTTTTTTTACAAAATCAATACAGTGAAAGTTTTTTTTTGATAAAATTTGTTTACATATTTGTTCTCCCAAACACAGGGAAGATTTCTTCTTCCTTATTTGTAAGACAACTTTTAAAAAACGAAAAATTTCAGGATTTATGACTAAAACTGCGCAATCGGTATGGGAGAACTGTCTTGTTTTCATAAAGGACAATATTCAGGAGCAGGCCTACAGGACCTGGTTCGAGCCCATTAAAGCCGTTGAGCTTACCGACAGCGCATTATACATCCAGGTGCCTAGTAAATTTTTTTACGAATGGCTGGAGGAGCATTATGTGAAATTGCTAAAGGTTGCACTTACTAAAGAACTTGGTAACGGCGCAAAGTTACTTTATAAAATTAAGATGGAAAATACTTACGGCAACAAACAGCCTTTTACAGAGCAGTTGCCAAGTGCCCATCGCCCGCCTGTAAAACCACAGGAGGTAGACGTACCTTTGCAAAACAAAAACCCAGAGCTTAAAAACCCATTTGTAATACCGGGAATCAGGAACCTGAAAATTGAATCGCAGCTTAACGCCAATTACAGTTTTGAGAATTTCCTTGAGGGCGACTCTAACAGGCTGGCGCGTTCTGCAGGTTTGGCTGTAGCTAACAAGCCTGGTGGTACATCATTCAATCCACTCCTAATATTTGGCGGAGTAGGTTTGGGTAAAACACACCTTGCCCATGCAATAGGTGTTGATATTAAAGACAAATATCCTGAAAAAACAGTCCTTTACATATCGGCTGAGATTTTCACACAACAATATATTGATTCTGTAAAGCGCAACACCAGGAATGATTTTATCCATTTCTACCAGCTTATCGATGTACTTATTATAGATGATGTGCAGTTCCTTTCAGGAAAAACAGGCACACAGGATGTATTCTTCCATATATTTAACCACCTGCACCAAAATGGCAAACAGGTAATCCTTACATCAGATAAGGCACCGGTTGACATGCAGGATATTGAACAGCGACTGCTTTCAAGGTTTAAATGGGGCCTTTCGGCAGAATTGCACCAGCCGGATTATGAAACAAGGATATCTATCCTTAAAAACATACTATACCGTGACGGTGTTGAAATGCCGGAAGAAATTGTTGAATATGTTGCCAAAAATATAAAGAGCAATGTACGTGAACTGGAAGGCGCTATCATATCGCTTATTGCACAATCATCATTCAACCACCGCGAAGTAACTATTGACCTTGCCAAGCAGGTAGTTGAAAAGTTTGTAAAAAATGTGAAACGCGAAATATCTATAGACTACATCCAGAAAGTAGTTTCAGATTATTTCCAGCTTGATGTAGATACATTACAATCTAAAACACGTAAGCGTCATGTAGTACAGGCAAGACAGCTTGCTATGTTCTTTGCTAAGAAGTTCACTAAAGCATCGCTTGCTAATATCGGATCTCAAATTGGCGACCGCGACCATGCTACAGTATTGCATGCCTGCAAAACGGTTGACAATCTTGTAACTACCGATAAGCAATTCCGTAAATTTGTTGATGATATCAACAAAAAATTATCGCTGTAAAAATGGTTAAGATATTAATGGTATGCCTTGGCAATATTTGCCGTTCTCCTTTAGCAGAAGGCATATTGCAATCTAAACTTCCAAAGGAAAAATTCTTTGTAGACTCTGCCGGAACCGGTAACTGGCATGTTGGCCAGGGTCCGGATAAACGCTCTGTACTTACTGCTAAAAACCGTGGTATTGATATAAGCTGCCAGGTGGCAAGGCAGTTAAAGATGTCTGACTTTACAGAGTTGGACATTACATATGTTATGGATGCTTCTAACTTTCGTGATGTGAACTCACTTGCTCCTGATGCTGAGGCTAAGGCAAAAGTGAAGCTCATGATGGACGAGCTGCATCCCGGCAAAGATATGGATGTCCCTGATCCTTACTGGAGCGAACAGGACGGCTTTGATAAAGTATACGATATGCTTGATGAAGCCTGCACTGTAGTAGCCAATAAACTTTTAAAAGAACATTCGTAATGCCGGCCGGTAAATTATACCTGCTGCCCGTACCACTTGGGGACGATGCTAATCCAAAAGATGTACTGCCGGAAACAGTAGAAAAATCAATTGAATTTATTGACCACTATATTGTGGAAAATGAAAAAACGGCACGCCGTTTTATAAAAGCTATACTTCCGTCTAAAAAACAGCCCGAGCTAAAAATATCTATACTCAACAAGCATACTGAGCCATCAGAACATAATTCATTCCTGCAACCCTGCATGGAAGGTAAAAATGTAGGGCTGATGAGCGAGGCCGGATGCCCCGGCGTTGCCGATCCGGGTGCTGCTATTGTAAAAATTGCACATGAAAAAGGCATACAGGTCGTTCCGCTTGTAGGCCCCTCCTCTATCCTGCTGGCTATTATGGCAAGTGGTATGAATGGGCAAAGCTTTGCTTTTAACGGTTACCTGCCTATTGATAAAAGCGATAAGAAATCTGCACTGAAGAATTTTGAAAAGCTAAGCCAGGATAAAAGCCAAAGCCAGCTGTTTATTGAAACACCGTACCGTAACAATAAACTGGTTGATGATCTCTTAGCTATTTTACAACACAACACCCACCTGTGCATAGCGGCAGACATTACTCTTGCTACCGAGTTTATTAAAACCAAAACCATTGCACAATGGAAAAAAGAAAAACCCGACCTGCACAACAGGCCCTGTATTTTTATAATACATAAGTTTTAGATTTTCTCTATTTACTTATTTTGCGGTATCTTTACAGTTATGACAAAGCTTATAAACCTTACCGTATTCCGCAATTTTTTCAGGTCGTCATCGGCCGGCGGAATTATACTTCTTATTTGTGTAGCACTATCATTAATTATTGCCAATACAACTTTGGCCGGGAGCTTTAATTCTTTTCTGAATACCGACTTAGGTTTTGAAACCGACAGTATTCACTTAAAATATCCTGTCGTGCTCTGGATAAATGATGGGCTGATGGCAATATTTTTCCTGCTCGTTGGACTTGAAATCAAGAGGGAGATTATAGAAGGTGAACTTTCATCCGTTAAACAAGCGTCTTTACCCGTGCTTGCAGCTATAGGAGGCGTAGTGATTCCTGCTCTTATCTACGCTGCATTTAATGCAACAGAATCTACAGCATCAGGCTGGGGAATACCTATGGCTACAGATATTGCTTTTGCACTTGGCATTCTTTCTTTATTAGGTAATAAGGTTCCTTCAGGACTCAAAATTTTCCTAGCTGCGCTGGCTATTGTTGATGACCTTATGGCTATATTGGTTATAGCTGTTTTTTATTCGACCGAATTACACTTAACCTACCTGGCCTATGCCGGAGGGCTTTTTGCCCTGCAGATAGCCTTTAACCGCTTTGGCTTTAAAAATATATTCTTTTATATAATTCCGGGTATAATAATGTGGTATTTCATTCACCATTCTGGCATACACGCAACAATAGCCGGTGTTCTTACGGCATTAACACTTCCTACTACTCCTGATGCTAGTGAATCACCACTCGAAAAATTAGAGCACGCACTGGTAAAACCCGTTAATTTTATAATTATGCCAATTTTTGCAATTGCCAACACCAATATCACTTTTGAAAGTGGCATGGTTGAAGGCTTAGCCAGCAGCTTAGGACTTGGCATTATATTAGGATTATTTATTGGCAAACCGGCAGGCATTTTAATAATGTCATGGCTTTCGGTAAAATTAAAAATTGCAAGGTTGCCTAAAGAAACTACATGGATTCACGTGCTGGGCTTAGGCTTGTTGGGCGGTATTGGGTTTACAATGTCTATATTTATTGCGTTGCTCTCATTTAATGACGTTTTTCTACAAGCCGAGGCAAAATTTGCCATACTTGTAGCATCAATACTGGCAGGAGTTAGTGGTTTTATATTGTTAAAAACTGTTAGTAAACGCAATTACCCAGTATTATAAGTGGATGTTAAGCCTTCGTTAATTTTAATCATAATTTAAGTCTTAATTATTTTATGATTAACTTAGCTTATTGCAAACCAACACTATATGTATTTTCTACCCGAAATTATAATAATTGTAGTTTTATTTTCAGGTATCATTATATATATCCGAAAAAATAGTCCTGCCCGCAAATCGGAAAAGCTTAAGGTACTAAAAAATTATCGCCGTACCCAAAATCTTTCAATGAAGCTACAGGACACTATCAGTACACACATATTAAAGCACGATGCTTTTAATGAAGAAATTACTCCCGGTAAAACGTATGGCGATTACCTGAAACAATTACAGCAAGAGCATATGGCGAAACTATCGGAAGCTGCCTATCTTAAATTAAGATCGTCCTATAGTGATACGAGGAGAAGAAAAGCTATAAAGCTTCTTGAAAAAGAGACTAAGCGCCTGTGTGATGCAAAGAAAAAACTGGAACCTATATCAAATACAAAACGGCCCGCTTAAGGCCGTTTTTTTATTTCATTACCACTTTGGGTTCAGGGTGGGCTACAATGTTTGAAGTATCATAACCGCCAAATTTCCTGATATAGGATTTTAACGAAGTACCAAAACCATCACGGAAACCTTTTTTCCCGTTAGTCCAAAGAAAGTTCTTAACTGAGTTAGCTCCTGCAAGGTGTGCCGCAGCCAAAAGGCCCGATTCAGTTATTTTAATACCTTTTATGTTCTTACCTTCAAAATGTTCAATCTCTTTACGAAGCTCCCATTTGTTCTTGGCAAGTAACGCTTTAAACGCTCTTTCCTGTAATACGGGACTGTTAAGAAACTGTTTGGTGTTAGTAATACCAATTGCCCTTAAAGTTGTACGGCCAAACTGGTACTTGCCCATATATCCGTACGGATTGATTAATTTATAAAGGCCCTGGGATTCTTTAATGGCTACTGCCTGCTTAAAACCGATATAGGATTTACCGGTAAAAGGAAAATTGTAGTTGATTCTTGCTGTTTCGTCAACTGTGGGTACAGTATAGTTAGTAATTTCATCATCTGATAGGTGAAACCCTTCTATTTTACCAAATTGTTTAGCTTCTTTAGTTATAAAACCGGTGCTAACCACTGTAATGAATAGACCTAACCCTACAAAGTACGACCATCTTTTTATCATAGATTGTTATTTCTCATAATCTGTCACCTTATGAATTTCACAGGGGGCAAATATACGAAAAAATATAAGCTTGATTTACAATATGTTAGCACATCCATCAAGATTTAACATTACTTTAAGCCGAAAAATATTGCATGAATTTTCCGTAACTGTACTGCTACAAGGGGATTAGGGCAAACGGATATAGTTAAAATTTAGATGAATAAATTTTTAAATTTACGACATAAAAAAGCCCGAAACCGATATAATTTCAGCTTCGGGCTGTGGTATTTTTATTACAATTTTATCTTTTTATACCCATTTTATTAACCCATGCCACATATTTTTGGCGGTTTACTTCATGCTGTGCAGGTGTAACTGCAAACTCATGATAGCCAAAATTAGTTACACTGGCGCAAAAGTAGATGTAATTATGCTTTTCAGGGTTTAATACTGCATCAAGGGCAGATATATCCGGCATTGCTATTGGCCCCGGTGGCAGTCCCTGATATTTATAGGTATTGTATGGCGAATCAATTACAAGGTCTTTAAATAATACTCTTTTTATTACCTGGTCAAAATCGCCCGATTCCTTCTTCATTGCGTAAATCACTGTTGGGTCAGCCTCAAGCTTCATGCCTTTATTCAGCCTGTTCAGGTATACACCGGCCACACGTGGCCTCTCATCTGTCTTAACTGTTTCTTTATGCACTATTGATGCCAGTGCCGATACCTGAAGCGGTGTCAGGTTTTGCGCTTCAGCTTTGGCTTTTCGCTCCGGCGTCCAGAATTTACGGTATTCCTTTGCCATTTTTTCCCTTATTTTGGTTGGTGTAGTATTCCAGAAAAACTCATAAGTATTAGGAATACATATACTAAGTACATTTTCTTCAGTAAAGCCGTTTTCTTCTAAAAACTGCTTATCGGTAAAAGCTTTAAGGAGGGCAATGCTGTCCGGCTCAACCTGAGATGCTATTCTTCCCATAGCCCTTTCCAGTGTTTCCTGGTTATTGAAAGATATCCTTACCGGTACAGGCTGGCGAAGCGCATTCACAATATCATTACTGTTCATTCCTGCCTTCAGTATAAATTTACCTGCCTTTACATTTGCGGTATAGGATTTTTTTTCGGCAGTAGCACGAAAACGATCCATATTCTCAATGTAAGGTTTTATTATATTTTCGGCCTCAGCATAAGTTGCATTTGTTGGAATGAACACAGCAACTTCCCTTTCAGGAAAAGCGGTGTTTGCCGAAAAAATATCTTTATATATCAGATACCCGTAAATGGTTCCGCCCAAAACAACTATGAGCGAAAAGATGGCTATTATTCTTCTAAGTTTCAAGGTTTTTGTTTTTATTGTTGATTGATGAGCTGGTACAAAGCCTCGTCTTCATAACGATTCCCGCGCTTTATCCATTCTTTTTTTACGCCGATTAACTGAAAGCCAAAAGTAGTAAAAAGTGTAATACTTGCACTATTGCTTACACCAATATTTGCAAAAAGCTGGTGCAGGTTGAGTTGTGTAAACGAGTAGTTTATAAGCAGGTTCAAAGCTTCTTTACCATAGCCTGAACCCCTGTTTTCTAAGTTATGAATAACAATACCTATACCTGCCCTTTGATTAGCGGGGTCAAACTCAAAAAGATCAATTAGCCCAATAGCATTAAAACTGCCTTTTTTGCATATAGCAAGCCTTAACTGTTTTGCCTCATAAATATCCTGATGTGCATTTTCAAGATATTGCCTTATAAGAAACTTACTGTAAGGTGTTTGTGTATTGCTTACTTCCCAAATGTTTTCATCATTTTCTATTGTGTATAAAAACTCAAGGTCGTCCGGCTCAAGTGCCCGCAGATATACTGTATTTCCTGTAAGGGTTACCATTCAAGTTGTCCTTTAAAAACAAACTTTGCCGGCCCCTTTAGGTATATATTACTAAATTGCCTGTCGTTTTGTGCAAACGATACAGAAAGCTCACCACCCGGCGTTTCAAGTTTAACATGGCTTGCAGCAGTTTTACCTAATACTTTCATGGCAAGTGCAACAGCAGTAACACCTGTACCACAGCTAAGGGTTTCATCTTCAACACCGCGTTCATAAGTACGTACTGAAAATTTGTCAGCATCAACCTGCGACACAAAGTTCACGTTGCTTCCTTTGTCGCCATACATACCACTATAACGTATCTGGCTGCCTATCTTCTTTACATCAAAGTTGTCAAGGTCTTCCACAATCTCAACATGGTGTGGCGATCCGGTATCAAGAAAAACATAATCTTCATACACCTTAACCATATTTACGTCTTTCATATGTAATGACACAATACCATCTCCGTTTATTTCGGCATGATGCATACCATCAACAGCTAAAAAATCAGTTTCGTCATCTATAATACCTAACTGCCTGGCAAATGCAACAATACACCTTCCGCCGTTACCACACATGGTACTCTCGTTACCATCAGAATTATAGTATACCATACGAAAATCGGCGCTGCTTACGTTCTCTAACAAAATGAGGCCGTCAGCTCCTATCCCAAACTTTCTGTCGCATAAAAATGCAATAAGTTTGGTATCATTTTTGGGAAATGAATTATTACGGTTATCAACCATTACAAAGTCGTTACCGGTACCCTGATATTTATAAAAGGTGTGCTGCATATTTTGGCTTATATACAACAAAAGTACAAATATTAATGACATGTAAATATGTGTTCTAACCGTATAGAACAATTGAAAATTTTAACCATTAAATTAAATACTGCTTTAAATTATGAAAAGGATTTCAGGTTTATTTTTAGTAGCATTGCTAAGCGGCGCTACCACACTTGGAGCATATAAACTGGTATTTGATAATGACAATCCATCTTCTGCCTTATCAATAGCTCCACAATCTAATTATACCAGGACAGTAGGCTATGGCGCCGAAGCGACTGATTTTACCAAAGCTGCCGACCAGGCCATACACACTGTAGTTCACGTTAAAAACACTACTTACACTACTACCAGAAGTAATCCGCTTATGGAATATTTTTACGGATACAGAGGCGGGCAGCAACAGGCACAGGTTGGTACAGGATCAGGCGTTATAATAACAGAAGACGGCTACATTGTCACCAACAATCACGTTGTACAAAATGCTTCTGAACTTGAAGTAACACTTAATAATAATAAATCATACAAAGCGAAACTGGTAGGTACCGATCCTAAAATGGATATTGCCCTGCTGAAAGTTGAAACATCTGATAAGCTGCCTTATGCAACTTTTGGTAATTCAGACGATATAAAGGTGGGCGAATGGGTACTTGCCGTAGGTAACCCGTATAACCTTACATCTACCGTTACTGCAGGTATTGTATCGGCAAAGGCAAGGAACCTGAGCAAAGACGGGCTTCAGTCGTTTATACAGACCGATGCTGCAGTAAACCCGGGCAACAGCGGTGGTGCATTGGTAAACACCCGTGGCGAACTTGTAGGTATAAACACCATGATCTCGTCAATGACAGGGTCGTATGTTGGGTATTCTTTCGCAGTACCGTCTAATATTACCCGTAAGATCATTGAAGACATAATGGAATATGGTAATGTACAACGAGGCGTGCTTGGCGTGCAGGGTACAGAACTTAATGCGGTTGCCTCAAAAGAATTTGGTGTGAGCGAGACCCAGGGCTTTTATGTTAACAGTATAGTAAAAGGATCGGGCGCTGAGAAAGCAGGTATTAAGAAAGGTGACATTGTAGTAAAAATTGACGACAGACAAATAAACGGTTTCTCCGACCTGAATGCTGCAGTTGTAACTAAACGACCTAATGACGTGGTTCGCGTAGGCGTATTACGAAACGGCAGAGAAATTACAATGCCTGTAAAACTTTCTAAAAACGAGGTTTTCAGCTATAGCGGGCTTGAGCTTGAAGATATTACTGCCGCAGACAAAAAACGCTTCAACCTTAACTTCGGGGTAAAAATTAAAGACATAACCGATGAGCAGTATATGCCGTATTATGATGAACTGAAAGACGGTATAATCTTAAGTGTTAATAATGTAAAAGCGAAAGACATTGAAACTGTTTCCACATTACTGGGCAACAAAAACCCTAATGAGAAAGTAAGGGTCGAAATGCTTACTAAAAACGGACAGCTGGTGCGTTTTATAATGTAAACATAATGATTTAAATAGTTTAGTTTAGTTAGCAGCCTCCTGGTTATACCATCCTGGGGGCTTTTTATTTGGTAAACAATACATAACTTTCAGGAAATATATTACTAGCTTTCAATATTTAGATTTGCTCCAAAACATGGGGCATGAAAAAAAGGAAGACGCGCAGGCTGGAAATAGCGCTGCACATAATAACAATATTTATATTACTTATAAAAACGGCTGATCTTTTAAAAAAAGGTCTTTTCTTTCCCGGAAGTATTATACTCGTTATAGCTTTTACCGCACTGGCAATACTGTGTTTCAGGCGTAGTTTTAGCATAAGGGCAAGGCATGCAGGTATCATATGCCTGTATCTTGAAGCCCCCGCATTACTGGTCATTGCCTACACACTACATCTTGAAGGCAAAGAACTGCTGCCCTATCTGTTTTTCCTGGCCGGAATTATTTACCCTGCATCGGGCTTTATTGCTTCCAAAAAATTTAAACAAATAAGAAAGCCCCCGCTGAAACGGAGGCTTTACTAAATAATTTATTTAAAGGCAGTATTACTGTTTTACAACTTTAACTGCTTTTGCACCATTTTCCGAATTTACCTTTACAAGGTATGTACCTGCAGTAAGTACGGACATATCTATTACAGCATCTCGGTTATCGGCTTTTTTAGCCAGGATAAGCTGTCCTAAAATAGTATAAACTTCAATATTATTTATAGTACTGTCAGCCGAAAGGTTAAGCACATTAGTAACAGGGTTAGGAGAATACCTGAAATCAGCAGTTGCAAATTTACCTGTTGAGTTTGTGCCCTGTATAGCTTTAAAATTATCAATATGAATATGATAATCATCTTCACTAAGGCTGTGTAATGCATTTATCTGTATATATACCTGTAGGCCCGCTTGAGGCGTAAATGTAGCAGTAACTGTGGTACAATCAGTTGAAGGTGTATGCTCATCAGATTGTAACGTATCAAATAGCGTAAATGGACCTGTAGGAGAGTACGAATAATAAAGATTTATTTTTCCCCAATTGTTAGAATCAGTTGGGATTTGATCTTCCAAAGGATAGTTGATTAGTTTATAATCATAACTTACCATTAATGGTGTCCCGTCTGATATTCCTAAAGATGGTGATTGCGCCTCAACGTCATATAACCCATCACCCTCCATTTCATAATAATAAAGATTAGCTGTAAGTGAACCGGTACCTTCGCAAGGAAATTCTGTAGAATTATCAAGTGATAATAATGTCCAGCCATGCGAAGCATCAAACGATTCTGTATAATTGATCTGGGCACAGGTATTTTTTGTAATCAGCATTAAAACTGCTGACAGCAGTAAGGTGTGTAATTTTTTACTCATATATATATTTTGAAATTTGCCCCAAAAGTAATAAATTTTAAGATTTGGTTAACAAAATATGCATTAACAAAAAAGCCTCCCAAAAGGAGGCCTTTTAATACTATAATTTATATACTTATTGCTTTACAATCTTAATAGCTTTCGAACCGTTTTCTGAAGCTACCTTTACAAGGTAAGTACCGGCAGCCACTGATGACATATCAATAACGGCATCACGGCTGTCAACTTTTTTTGCCAATACTAACTGGCCTATAAGATTATATACCTCAACATTAGCTATAGTACTATCATACGAAAGGTTAAGTATACTTGTAACAGGGCTTGGGTAATATTTTAAAGATGAAATATTAAATTCTCCTGCTGAACCTGTAGCCTGTACATTCACGGTATAATCTTCTGCCTGGCCATAACCTGCGGTATTGCAAGCGGTACCCTGTGTATTATATTTTTTCACAACTCTCATTCGTGTTGTACCTGTCAATGCGTCCGCCGGTACTGTTATAGAACCTGTAGCCTGTATACCGTCTTCTCCGTTAGAACCCTGTATCTGTCCTATATAAAACATTTCACCCGCATCATCAAGCGTACCGTTCTGGTTCCAGTCGATAAACACATTGAAATGGTTAATAAACTGACTTGTTCCTGTAGATGCAGTATTTCCTTCTAAAGCAATTGGATAAGATTGTCCTAAAACAAGCGTAGGTGCAGGTATTGATGCTGTAAAATCTTCATAAGCCGGCGCACCGGTAGTAGCAGCAGGCGTTACATTATTTATTCCGGCAAAATCTACAAGTGTAATTGGCTCCCTGCCACTCGAAAAGGCTACTGGACAATAACATATATCTCCTGTTGAAACAATCTGCACAGCGCTGGTAGGTGTGCTTAAGTTTCCGTTAGAACATATTACCACAGCCCTATACCACGTAGAAGCTGTTTGCGAAACCTGATATGATGTACCTGTCTGGCCGGGAATATCAGTATATGTTATATTATCCGGTGAACTTTGCCACTTAAAGGTTATACCTCCGTCAGTATATACTGTATTTATGGTAATTGTAGTTGTTTCATTGTTACACATCGCAGTTTTACCTGCTGTAACAGTAGAAGCAGCAGGTGCAGCCGAACACGATACCGGCATTGCCTGCGTTGCAGAAAAGTTATCTAAAAAGATATAGAAATCATCAAATCCATAATTATGCTCGGCATAAATTGCTATAAATACTTCCTGGCCTGTACCCGGGAAAAATGAAGTACTAAAAGTAGTACAATCAGGAGAAGGTACATGATCTTCAGGGTTTAGCGTTTCCAGAAGTGTCCATGGCCCAGTCGCTGAGTAAGCGTAGTAAACACTGATAGTTCCCCAATCGTCTGAAGTTGTGGGTTCAGCACTGCTAAGAGGGTAATCAAGCACCTTATAATCAAAGCTTACTGTAAGCTCACCTCCATTTGATGTACCAAGACTTGGAGAGTCTATTTCAGCTTCATATACGCCATCAAACCAATCCCAGTCAATATAAAGATTAACATTCAGTGAACCTGCGCCATCACAAGGGAGGGTTGTAGTTTCATTAAATTCATACAAAGTCCAGCCATGATTTTCATCGTCAAAAGACTG